>NZ_JALDUB010000001.1:1341397-1531084 GCF_023109195.1 Streptococcus oralis | reverse complement strand
ACCATAGTCCGTACGGGATTCGAACCCGTGTTACCGCCGTGAAAAGGCGGTGTCTTAACCCCTTGACCAACGGACCTTGAGCTTTTCAACTCTTTCTATTATACCTACTTTTTTACCTTTGTCAAGGACTTTTTTCAGTGAATTTGATTTTTTCTTTTCTTCACTAACTTAACCACTGCTTCTGTCCGTGCAGTGTGGGGAAACATATCGACCGACTGGATATACTGGAGGTCATAGACTTTTACTAATTTAACTAAATCTCGCGCCAAGGTCGAAACATTGCAGGATACATAGACCATTTTTTCTGGAACATAGGTCAGAATAGTATCCAACAGCTTATCATCTAAGCCTGTACGAGGAGGGTCGACTATCAGGGCATCCGCTCGGTAGCCATCACATTAGAACATAAAAAGAGAGGTTGAACCTCTCTAAATTTATTTTTCTTCACTCATTTTTGATTTTACTTCATCATAAGATAGTGCATGGGATTCCTCTTCTACTGTCTCAGGCATTTTTCCTGTTTCGTAAAGAGATTTAATCTGTGTACTATCTAATGTTTCGTATTTCAACAATGCTTCTGCAATCAACTTATGAGTTTCACGATTTGACTGAATGATTTCAGCTGCTTTGTTTCGTGCCTCATTTAATAATGAACGAACTTCCTCATCAATCTCATAGGCTGTTTGTTCTGAAATTGATTTTTGAGGACTTTGTGCACCAAACATAGCATGATTACCTTCGTATTGAACTGGGCCAAGTTTTTCACTCATACCGTATTCAGTGACCATTGCACGCGCCATCTGTGTAGCTTGTTCAAAGTCATTTGAAGCTCCTGTCGTTTGGACATTGAAGATAATCTCTTCAGCTACACGACCACCCATCAAACCTGCCAATTGCTCTTTCATGTCTTCTTTAGATAGAAGCATTTGATCCTCTTTCGGAAGTGCAATCATGTAGCCGCCTGCACGTCCACGTGGTACAATGGTAACTTTATGAACAACACGGGCATTTGACAAGACTAAACCAACAATGGTATGTCCAGCCTCATGATAAGCAACCAATTCACGTTCTCTTTGTGATACTGTTTTATCTTTCTTAGATGGTCCAGCAATCACTCTGTCCTCTGCCTCATCAATATCTGAAGCATCAATAATTGATTTGTTGCGACGAGCAGCAACTAAGGCCGCCTCATTTAGAACATTTTCCAAGTCAGCTCCCACAAAACCTGGAGTTTGTTGGGCAACTAATTTCAAATCAACATCTTCTGCTAGAGGTTTGTTTTTAGCGTGAACTTTCAAGATTGCTTCACGACCTTTAACATCAGGGCGACCAACTAAGACTTTTCTATCAAAACGTCCTGGACGGAGAAGAGCTGGATCTAGAACATCTGAACGGTTCGTCGCAGCGATAACGATGATTCCTTCATTTCCCTCAAAACCATCCATCTCAATCAAGAGTTGGTTCAAGGTTTGTTCACGTTCATCATTACCTCCACCAAGACCGACACCACGTTGGCGACCAACGGCATCAATTTCATCGATAAAGATGATGGCTGGCGCTGCTTTTTTTGCATCCTCAAAAAGAGAACGAACGCGGCTTGCACCAACTCCGACAAACATTTCTACAAAGTCAGAACCTGAGATACTAAAGAATGGAACACCTGCTTCCCCAGCAACTGCCTTAGCAAGTAATGTCTTACCTGTTCCCGGAGGTCCCTCCAAAAGAACACCTGCAGGAATACGCGCACCAAGTTTTGTAAATCGTTTTGGATCTTTTAGGAATTCAACAACTTCTACTAATTCTTGTTTTTCTTCCTCGGCACCTGCAACATCTGAGAATCGTACCTTGATATCTTCTTTGTTAGCAGCTTTGGCCTTGCTACGTCCAAAACTCATTGGATTTCGGCCACTATTTCCTCCCATATTTCCCATCATAGAGAATAGGAAGAAGAAGAGAATAGCAAATGGGACAACAGACACAAGGATATTGATCCACATACCGCTTGAACTCTCATGTTTGACTGTTACTTCTGCCTGATGTTCAGAAGCAAGTTTTTGCAATTCTGAAACTGTTGAATCAGATGGAAGAATAGTACTTGAGAATCTTTCTACTGTTGTAGCTGTAGGAGTGAAAAATTGAATTCCTGTTTCTTCTTTACTAGTCTTAGGATTTTTATAAACACCAGACACTTCAATGATACTGCCATTTGGCTGATAGGTTAATTCTTTTACATTGTCTGCTGTAATTTCTTTTACCAGTTCTGTATAGTTAATTTTTTCGCTTCGTCCAGCAGTATTTCCAGAGTAAAAATACTGGAATCCTGTCACTAGGAAGAAGATAATTAACAAGTAGAGAAATGGATTTCTAACTAAACCATTATTTTGTTTTTTCATTAAAGATAGATCTTTCTAATTTGAATAAACTTCTTCTTTCAATACTCCAACATAAGGAAGGTTACGATAATTTTCTTTATAGTCCAAACCATAACCTACTACAAACTCATTTGGAATAGTAAAGCAAGTATAATCCGCTTCAATTTCAACAACACGTCCCTCTGGTTTGTCTAACAAAGTCGCGATTTTAACAGAAGCTGCTTCTCTTGCAATAAACATGTCTCTCAAATTCTTCAAAGTTTGACCTGTATCGATGATATCCTCTACAAATAAAACATGTCTTCCTTTGATATCTTGAGTCACATCTTGCTTGATATTGATGACACCACTACTTGCTGTTCCACCATGGTAACTAGATACCATCATGAAGTCCATCTCGATATGCGTATCAATATGTTTGACCAATTCAGCCATAAAAGGAATTGATCCTTTCAGAATTCCAATAAGAATTGGATTTTTCCCCTCATATTCTTTTGTTAGTTGCGCACCTAGCTTTTTAGCTGCTTCTGTAATTTCATCATGTGAAACGAGGATTTTTTTAATATCGTGTTCTAACATCTTTTTACCTATCTATTTTTTCTATATAAATCACAGTGTTCATTATATCATTTTTAGTGTTTTTACTCAAATCACTGGTCGCAATTCCTGAAATTGAGACAATTTCTCCAAATTGCTCAATAATAGGGGTTATTTTTCGTTTTTCAATAGGGATTTTTAAATCTATAAATAAGCGTCTCAGTTTCTTTCGATGACCATTCAGGATAATAACATCGCCAGGTTTTCGACATCTAATATGTACAGATGTTTCCCGTGAAACCGTTACTTTTTGAACAAAATCCCCTTCAATAGGGATGCCAAAGGAAAATAAATAGCCCATATATCGAACTTGATTTTGATAGTGTAACACAAGTTCATCTTCCTTTTCATCAGCCTGTGGACTGATTTTGCAAACTCGAAAATTCTGATACTCTTTTATCAATTCATAGCCATTTTTAAGAGAATGACGATACTGGCTTTTAGTTGCTAAAATCTGTCGAACTTCATCAAACTGAGCCTTCGTCAGATTTAAGTCTGGGAATTGATTAAGATAGTTCTGGAGCAAGATTCCTTGAGTTTGTTGAGAGTATGAAAATAGCTCATTCAAATCTTCCACATCAATTTGTTTAGAAAGTTCCGTTATTGTTGCTTGGTAATCTGAAATTTCCCTTCCTAAATCTAAAAGGGCGGATTTAAGACGAGGATTTTCTTTTTCAAGTTCTGGTAAATATCTATTCCGAATGCGATTGCGAAAATAGGTATTTTCCTGATTTGTTTGATCTTCGAAATGAAAAATTAGTGGAAAATCCTTTTTATGAAAAGGCAACAAGGGACGGAGAATTTCAATTCCATCAACTACCTGACTTTCTTTTATTCCTGTTAAATGACGGAGCCGACTTCCTCGAATCAAGCGCATCAAAATCGTTTCAACCTGATCATCTGCATGGTGGGCAGTGACCAAGGCTGTCGCTCCAACTTCTTTCATGATTTTCCTAAAAAAATCATAACGAAACTCTCGAGCACGCGCTTCTGAAAAGTCTCCTGAAAAGCTTGTGATATAAATAGGAAGTTCAGCTGCATCAGCTAACTTCCTTAGTTCATTTTCCTCCCAGTCAGACTCACTTCTCTGCTTGTGATTGACATGTGCTACAATCAACTCAATTCCCAACTCATTTTGATAAGTAGACAATAGATGGTATAAAAACATCGAATCCAGTCCACCAGACAGAGCTAATAAGACTTTCGAATGTTTTTTGAAATACTCTTTTCGGAGAAAATGATTTAAAAAATCCTGGTCCCTCATTTTAGAACCTCATAGACATCCTTAGCTATCTTAGCAATAGTATCATAATCAGAATTTTTGGTGAAAATGGAAAGAACGAAAGGAGAATCCGTATAGACAATGGCAGTGTCATGTTTAAACTCATCGGCATCTCCAATTTTATGAGCTACCTTAACCGAAACACCTTTTGCGATTCGTTGGTTGTCAAAATCGGTCTTACCTAGAGACTCTAAGACAAAACCATTCTGATTATAAATAGCTTCCATGACCTTTCCAGCCATTTTTGAAGAAGTCAGTTTATCATTCACATCCCAATCTTCACCCATAATAGTGGACATTTTTTCTTTAAAAGCTCCGTCAGATTGATTGGTCACGTAATAACCTAAAATATTATGAGCAACATTGTCAGACTCTTTTGTTACCTTGGTAATTAACTGTTGAAGACTGTATTCTTTGTTATCTTCTTTTTTAGGTAAGCTACCACTACCTTCTGGTTTATAGGACCCAGGGAAACTATTTACTTCCGGGATATACTTGAAGCTACTGTCTAGCGTATATTCCCCTTGATTTATCTTATCTTGAGCGTAATAAAGGTAGGATAGTTTCAAGATGCTAGCTGCATAGAGTTTGCTGTCTTCATTCACCCCAGCCTCTTTACCCGTGTTCAGCTGTTTAACATAAATAGAGTAATTTTCATTCTGATAGTTGTTTGATAAGATTTCTTGAACCTTCTGGATGCGATTATCTTCTTCTGAAACGAACTCTTTTGATACCCACCCAACTTGATCAATATGAAGAAATTCTTGTCCCTCAGCAAAGAGGGTTCTATCCACTAGTACGTGTTGATAGGGGGAGAGGGTAGAAGAAATTTCTTTAGCATCATAAGGGCTGTTATAGATAACAAACCCTGGTTCCAACCATACTTGTCTATTTTGAGTTTGAACATGACTTTGATCATAGACCAACCGCTTATCTGCAAGGATAAACTGATGATTGTCTAATTTAAAAACAGGAACACCTTGTCTATTCAAACGCCATTCTACGATTTTAAAGGCGGTTTCAGGAGTTAATTTACCAGACTCCTTGACAAGATCCTCATTAGCATAGAGAGTTGTTTCACCATATACCATTGGGGTTTCCAGTGTTTCTTTATAGTAGAACCCATAGTCAGACTCAGTTAGATAATAAATTTCTTGCGAAGAGTAAGGAAGCTGTTTTTCTGTGCTAACTACTCTTGAGGTTATGATAAAAGCAGGTAGCAATAAAACTACTAAGAACTTACGCATTCTTCTCTTCCCTTTCTTCTTGTAATCGTAATAAATGATTTTTAGCTGCTAATTCTTCTAGTTTTTCATCTGATAAACTTAAAAACTGTTCAACAACTTCTAATAAATTTTCCATGACATTACCTCGGAAGCAAATCAGGAATTGTATAAATCGCTTCTCGTTTCTTTGAGTAATAGTACTTGGCGCGTGCATATTTTGCTACATAGTCTTCGTCTTTCAACTTTGCAGCAAAAGCAGATTCCTTGTCCTTTTCATCACTGAGAGTTTGGTACTGCTCTTTCAACTCTGTTAATTGCTGACGTCGTTGCAGTAACTGATCATAGCTTTGGGCCAAGTTATAAGTTGGTAAAATAAACAACAAGATCATCAAAATAAGGACCCAACCCATAAAACGATTTCGTTTTTGTCTCTCCTT
This sequence comes from Streptococcus oralis, assembly GCF_023109195.1. Taxonomy (GTDB): domain Bacteria; phylum Bacillota; class Bacilli; order Lactobacillales; family Streptococcaceae; genus Streptococcus; species Streptococcus oralis_BV. The sequence goes on along the minus strand of NZ_JALDUB010000001.1, from coordinate 1,525,170 downwards.
CATCAGGTAACGACGACGTTGATGTTCATTTTGAATAAAAGAATTATTCATCTGTACAATATTTTTAGACATTTTCTTCTACCCGTGTTTCACTGAGAATTTCATACATGCCTGCTGCATCTTCTTTTTTTGTACTATCTTTCATTTCTAGTACTTTAACAAGCAACAACTTATTTCCAAAGCGAATTTCAACTTGGTCATCAACTTTCAAATCCGTTGAACTTTTGGCCAAAATTCCATTTACCTTGATTCTACCTTTATCTGCTACTTCTTTTGCGACTGTACGGCGCTTAATAATTCGTGATACTTTTAAATACTTGTCTAATCTCATTTTTATTACCTCAAATTATTATTGTACCATTTTTATCCTTTTTATAGAAGAAAAATGTTAAATGGGATTTGCTTCCTTTGATTCTTTTATCTCTAATAAACTTTCTCCAAAAATCAGCAAACCTTCTAAAATTTCATAATCCTTCTTGTTTCGGACATCAAATACAACTTCCATTAATCCCTTATTCTCAGCTATAGCTGCTTTTAAGTTCGTTGCAGATAAGGCTTTAAAATAATCTTGAGCCAAGAATAGTCGTTGAGTGACTTTTTCAAATTGAACTGTAATCTTGTTATCTTTTCTTTCCACACGTTCTACAAAGACCTTGTCCAAATATGACTTAACCAAACCAATCTCTAAAAGGTAGGCTACTACATCTGGGTATTCTCCAAATCGATCCATCAATTCTTCTTGTAGTTCTTCATAGTTGACACGATTGTCAATTTGACGAATTTTCTTGTAAATTTCAATCTTATGTCGTTGGTCAGAAATATAAGTATCAGGAAGATAAGCATCAATTTGTAAAATCAACTCAGCATTTCCTTTGGTTCTTTTATTCCCATTACCGTTCCGTTTAGCAATAGCTTCCTCTAATAACTGTGAATACAATTCAAAACCAACAGAATCAATGAAACCAGACTGCGATTTTCCTAGGAGATTTCCTGCTCCCCGAATCGAAAGATCTCGCATAGCAATCTTAAATCCTGAGCCTAATTCTGTAAATCCCTTAATCGCTTCTAATCTCTTCTCAGAAACTTCACTAATTGATTTTTCTGGACGATACATGAGATAAGCATAAGCAATACGATTACTACGACCGACTCTTCCTCTTAATTGATACAAGGTTGACAAGCCCATATGGTCTGCATTTTCAATAAATAAGGTATTGGCATTTGGAATGTCTACCCCTGTCTCAATAATAGTAGTCGTCACCAAAATATCATACTGACCTTCAATGAAATCAAGTAGAGTATTTTCCAACTGAATTTCACTCATTTGTCCATGAACATACCCAATCGAAGCCTCTGGAACCAACTCCTGTAATTCTGAAACCTTCTGGTCAATCGTGTCAACTTTATTGTAAAGATAGTAAAGTTGACCTCCACGCTCCATTTCACGCAAGACAGCATCACGAATGACACTATCATTCTTCTCTAATACATAGGTTTGAACAGGATAGCGATTGGTTGGAGGAGTTTCAATAACAGACAAATCTCGAATTCCCAGCATAGACATGTGGAGAGTACGAGGGATTGGCGTTGCTGTCAAGGTTAGAACATCTACTTGTTTTTTTAGTTCTTTCAAAGTTTCCTTATGCTTAACCCCGAATCGCTGCTCTTCATCAATAATCATCAAGCCCAAATCAGAAAACACCACATCTTTTGACAAAACACGATGCGTTCCAATCAAAATATCAACTTGACCATTCTTTAATTTTTCAAGTGTTTCTGCCTGCTCTTTTTTACTTCTAAAGCGACTCAACACATCAATATTAACAGCAAAATTTTGGAATCGTTCCTTAAAATTCGTATAGTGCTGTTGCGCTAAAACCGTCGTTGGAACTAGAACGACCACCTGTTTGTGATCATTGACTGCCTTAAAAGCAGCACGCATTGCTACTTCAGTCTTCCCAAAACCAGCATCTCCAACCAAAAGTCGATCCATGGGGTGAGAATCCTGCATATCTCTCTTGATTTCCTCAATACTGCGAAGTTGATCATCTGTTTCAACATAAGGGAAAGCATCATCAAAAGCATGTTGCTCATCATCATCAGCTGAGAAAGCAAACCCCTTCAACTGACTACGCTCAGAATAAAGCTTGATTAAATCGTCAGCTATATCCTCTACTTGGTTCTTAACTTTTTGCTTGGTCTTTTTGAAATGACCGTCATTTAATTTATTGAGTTTAGGAGGTTTCCCATCACTTGAAACATATTTGGACAGTAACTGAACCTGCTCTACTGGGATGGAGATTTGGTCACCATTTTGATACTGTACACTGACATAATCACGGTGAATCCCTTTGATTTCAATTGTTTCAATCCCTAGATATTGACCAATTCCATGAATATGGTGAACAACGTAGTCCCCTTGTTCAAGTTCATTATAATCTTTTAATCGCTCTGCGTTTGAAGCATGTTGTCTTCGAAAACGACGTTTTAATTTCTTTTGAAAAATCTCATGTTCAGTAATCAAGAGAATTTTTTCATCTACAAAATGAAAACCATGTCTTAGATTACCCTCAATCAAGTTTACAGATTCTTTACAGATACTTGACTTATCTCTGGAATCCAATTTGATCTGATATTCCTCTAAAACATCCTCCAACGTCTTACTTCCCATTGAATTGCTAGACTGCAAAATAATAGTGTAGTCCATTTTTTTGTATCGCTCAATTTCTTCTTTTAAAAATGAAAATTGATTGAAAAACTCTTGCATTGGGTATTGATTAAATTGATAAATGTGATCAAACTTGAGGTTTCCTAAGCCCTTTTGCAGATTAGAGAAAAAGGTAACTGGACTTTGTTTTTTATAGGTTTGCTCTGTATCTGCAAAATACTGCATCTCGGAAAATGATTTACCATTCTGTAAATCTTCTGTAAAGTATTGCGCTAATTCTCTTTCAAAGGCTTCATACTGATTCATCAATTTTTGATAGTCATCAAAGAATACTGGTGTATCTTTTTCAATATAATCAAATACAGTCCATGCTTTATCGTAACATAAGGACAAAAACTTTCGACTATCTGAATGTACTTGTTTTTGATGAAAACTTGACAAAATATCTTCCAAATATGATTTTAAAATTGGTGATAGAGTCTTTGAAATTTGCTTTTCTAAAGCTGACTGTCCTCGTTGATAATCTTTTTCTCTCAAAAGTATGTCGCTAGCTGGAAAGATAGTGAGGTTTGTCTGATTTTCTTTCGATAATTGTGTTTCGACTTCAAAAGTACGAATACCATCTACTTCATCGCCAAAAAACTCGATTCGGAAAGGTTCTAACTGAGACATCTCAAAAATATCTAAAATGTCTCCTCGAATACTAAACTCACCTTGTGTCTGTACTTGAGTAACTTTGCGATAGCCTATTTCCTTTAATTTGTGAAGAAGGTAATGTTGATCATATTCTTCACCGACTGCAATCCTTATAATACTTTCTTTAAATCTAGTCGGAGAGGGTAAAATTAACCGACTCGCTGCGATATTACAAACTAAAATCCCTTTCTTAGACGGATCACTCAAAAAACGCAAGGCCTCAACCCGCGAAATGATTTTTTCTTGCGAAGACATCAAAAACTCTACCATAGGAGAGTCATCAACCAAAAATGGATAGACAAGTTCCTCTCCTAAGAGAGAAAGAAGATCACTAATAATTCGTTCTGCTTCTCCATAAGTTGAAGTCAGTAACACAATCTTATTTTCTTTTTCTAGACTGCTTGCAATTGCAAGAGCCTTGGTAGAAGTTGATAAACCAAGTATTAGTTGTCTTTTCTTATCTATCAGATTTTGATGCCATTTTTTTATCTGGTCATTTTCTGAGAATAAATCTAATAAAGTCACCATTTAACCGTTATACCTCTGCATTGTTTTCTCAAAGTTTTTCTCTTGTAAATAGTAGTTTACAGCATCGTCAACCTTGTCAATAGACTGTAAAATACCCACATAGTCATCCTGATCAAACTTACTTAAAACATGGTGAACCACTGACATACCTTTTTTAGGTCTTCCGATACCTATTTTAACACGATTAAAGACTTGAGTACCTATATGTTGAATTATAGACTTAATGCCATTATGACCACCAGCCGATCCCTTTGCTCTTAAACGAATTTTCCCAACTTCCATGTCAAGATCGTCGTAAATAACGAGTAAATCTTCAATATCCAAACCATAGTAAGTCAATAAAGCATGAACTGCTTTTCCACTTTCATTCATAAAGGTCGTTGGTTTGACCAGATAAATTTTTTCGCCATTAAGAAAAAAAGATGCTAGGTCAGCTTGAAATATCTTGTCATGTGTAAAGGTGACATTTTGTTTTTTAGCTAGTTGGTCAATCAACATAAATCCAACGTTGTGCTTAGTTTCAAAATATTTATCCCCTGGATTTCCCAATCCTACAAGTAATTTGGTCATTTATTTTTCCTTTCAAAAGCCAAAAGGGTTGGAATTTTTTTTCCAACCTAATTGACACTATTTATTAAATATTATTAAACGTTAAAGCGGAATTCCATGATATCGCCATCTTGAACGATGTATTCTTTTCCTTCTTCACGTAAGCGCCCAGCTTCTTTTACAGCCTTTTCAGATCCATATTTTACTAGATCCTCATATGACATGGTTACTGCACGAATAAAACCTTTTTCAAAGTCTGAGTGGATAATACCAGCTGCTTGAGGAGCTTTCATCCCTCGCTTAAAGGTCCAAGCACGGACTTCTTTTTCACCAGCTGTAAAGTAAGTTCCAAGCCCAAGCAAGTGATAAGCTGCACGAGTCAACTTGTCAACGCCTGATTCAGTCAAACCAAGTGCTTCAAGAAACTCTTGCTTATCCTCATCGTCTAACTCAGAAATTTCTTCCTCAGCACGCGCGGAAATAACGACTACTTCAGCATTTTCTGTCGCTGCGAATTCACGAATTTGCTTCACATATTCGATAGAATCTGGATCTGAAACTACATCCTCATCTACATTAGCAACATAAAGAACTGGTTTAGTAGTTAAAAGGAAGAGACCTTTGACTACTTTTTGCTCTTCATCTGTAAATTCAATAGTACGTGCTGATTTTCCATCTTCAAGGACTGGTTTAATCTTTTGAAGAACATTAAATTCTGCTACTGATTCTTTATCTTTTTGCGTACGTGCCATCTTTTCTACACGTGCATAGCGTTTATTAACTGATTCTAAGTCAGCAAGAATCAACTCTAGGTTAATGGTATCAATATCTGCAAGTGGATCCACAAAGGCGTCTTCACGTCCTTGCTCGCGCATCACATTTTCATCATCAAAAGCACGAACTACGTGAACAATCGCGTCTACTTCACGGATATTGGCCAAGAATTTATTACCTAGACCTTCTCCTTTTGATGCTCCTTTTACAATCCCTGCAATATCTGTAAATTCAAAGGTTGTTGGGACTGTCTTTTTAGGTGTAATCATTTCTGTTAGTTTTTGTAGGCGTTCATCTGGAACTTCCACCATCCCAACGTTTGGATCAATAGTCGCAAATGGGTAGTTTGCCGCCTCTGCTCCTGCTTTTGTAATTGCATTAAAAAGGGTTGATTTACCAACGTTTGGCAAACCAACGATGCCTGCTGTTAAAGCCATAGTTTCTCATTCTCCGTTCTCATTTCAATCCCTAACATTATAACACAAAAAGGGAAAACTTGCTAACCCTCTAACTAAGGGTTCTTAGTCAATAATCTTATTCATTTTTCGTTCAAAATCATAGCGACTCATCATGACAAGGTGGTCACAATTGCTACATTTGATTTTGATATCTGCCCCTACACGTGTGATTTCCCAACGATTGGCCTTTTTACCTGTTGACTTGATGGTGCAAGCATGTGGTTTTTTCATTTCAACAAAATTTCCAACTTGATACATACTACTCTCCTTTTCTTTTTCGATTATATCATAAAAGAGGCGAGCCAGGCTCAACCTCTTTCACTTAATTTGTTCGAACTGGTGTAATAAGCTGCATGAAGTCTTCGTCAGTATCTGCTGGCACAAGAGTAAATGGACGAACTGCTGAGATAAAGCTAATAGTAACCTTTTCGCTATTTAAAGCCTTGAGGGAATCAATCAAGTAAGTTGGGTTAAAACTAATAGTTAAATCATCCCCGGTCACCTGCTCCGTATCGATTTCTTCGTTTACTTTACCAACCTCTGGAGAGTAAACATGGGCGCTAACAACTCCACCTTTAATTTCAAGCTTCACAGTACCATTTTGAGTCGCACTTGATAAGAGACGTGCACGCTCCATAGATTGACGCAAATTAACCACATCAAAAGTAATTGTAGTGTTAAAGTCTGTTGGAATCAAGCGATCTGTATCAGGATAATTACCTTCTAGGAGACGAGTGTAGAAGCTAATATTTTCGCTTCTAAAGAGGATTTGATTATTTGCAAAGAAAATCTCTACAGTTTCAATATCATCTGTAAATACCGCTGAAAATTCGCGTAGAGAGCGGCTAGGAATCACCACATCGAAATCATCTCCATTTTTTTCAAGAGTCAATTTCTTCTGGCTAAGGCGGTGTGAGTCTGTCGCAACTGTTTTTAGTTCCTTGTGTTTGCTCAATACAAAATGAACACCTGTTAAGATGGGACGACTTTCTTGCGTACTTGCAGCAAATGCTGTTTCATTGATAATTTTCTTGAGTAGTTTTGTTTCAAGAACCAAAGGTGTGCTAGCTGAAATTTCTTGGATACGAGGATACTGTTCGCTATCTTTTCCTTTTAGGGTAATTTCTGATTTCCCACTGGTTAAGACAATTTGTTTTTGTTCAATCTCTTTGAAATCTAGCGTTACATCTGGAAGACTAGATACAACATTGATAAAGAAAGAAGCTTCAAGAAGAATCGAACCCAAAGAAGTGATCAAGAGACCAGCATCCTCATTCTTTTGAGAAATGAAATTTTCAATAGAAATTTGACCGTTTGAGCCAATTAAAGTAATCCCTTCATTGGTAACGTCAATTTTGATTGTTGATAAAATTGGAATAGCATTTTTAGAGCTTATTGCTCGTTTTGTGGTATTTAAGGCTTGTAGAAATAAATTTTTATTAATTGAAAAATGAATCATGGATTCTCCTTTATTTATTTTTAGTATTAAAAAGTTAATAGTAATAATAGAGTGTGTGAATTCTGTGGAAAACTGAGTGCTATTTAGTAAACTTAAGCTTCTAAGCTTGTTTAAAAAATGTGGATAAAAAAGATAAGAAAGGAAAACTTATCCACAAGCTACTTAATTTTCTTTTTGATTGCTTCTATTTCTAAACGTAAATTATCGTCTTCGTCAATCAATGATTTGATTTTAGCATGGGCATGAATAACGGTGGTGTGATCCTTTCCGCCAAATTCTTTTCCGATTTTTGGAAGACTGTTATCTGTCAGTTCTCTAGCTAGATACATAGCAACCTGACGTGCCAAAACGATGTTCTGAACTCGTCTCGTCCCCTTCATTTCTTTGACACTCACTCCATAAAAATTACCAACTTCAGTTTGGATTTTCTCAATTGGAATAACAAGTATCTGGCGGGCGTCTTGCTTACGTGCTCTAATAGCTTCCGCAGCAATATCAATAGTAATATCCTTAATCTTCTTCACTCTGGCAATTAAAGTGATATCGTTGATTGCTCCTTCCAATTCTCGAACATTTGAATCAAATTGGCCAGCCAAGTATTCCAGAGTATCACTTTGGAAATGGTAATCCAAGTGCTCTGTTTTACTTTGAAGAATGGCGATACGTGTCTCAAAGTCAGGAGGGGTGATATTTTGCGTCAATCCCCAGCTAAAGCGTGTAACAAGTCTTTCCTCAAGGCCTTCTAGGTGTTTAGGACTTCGATCACTGGTTAGGACAATCTGTTTCTGCTTATCATGAAGAGCATTGAAGGTATTGAAAAATTCTTCCTGGGTCGCAACTTTTTTGCCACTGAGAGATTGGATATCATCGATTAACAAGAGATCAAGACTACGGTAAGTCTTTTTGAACTTTTCCATTTCCCCAAGTCGCAAGTGTTCAAGAAAGTCATTGATAAAGCTTTCGGCAGGAATGTACTTGACACGCGCATCAGGAATATTTTTCAAAATCTCATTTCCAATCGCATTGAGTAAGTGAGTCTTTCCAAGACCAGGTCCTCCATAGATGAAAAGAGGATTATATGTCAGAGCTAAATCTTCAGATACCGCTAGTGCAGCAGATACCGCCCAAACATTCCCATCACCTTGAATAAAGTTATCAAAGGTATATTTTTCTTTTAACCCTGTTTCAGAATAGGGAATCGTTGGTAGTGCAGGTGTATAATCGTAAGTAGAGACACTATTCGTATCATTTACTTGAGGAGATTCTGTGCTCTGAGGTTTAGTGAAAATATAGTGAGGTTTGATTTCAGAATCATAAATTTCAAAACCAGCAGCAATGATAATATCTTTTAATTGCTTTTCCCACACCATTTCCATCTCTGATCTCGGTAGAAATATAGTAGCTGTGTTTTCTTCTACTTTGATGAGTTCAGCAGGTGTAGCATAGAAATCATACATAGATCGTGTCAATCTTTCTTGAGCAAATTCTAAAATACGATTCCAAAATTGCTTTTCTTTCAACTAGTTTTCCTCCTTTACTATGATTTTAGTAGTTTAGTGCTAGACTTATTTTACCATAGATAGTAGGATTTTTCCACAGATTGGGGAAAAGAATCCACAATGTTAGCAGTGTTTATCCACAGGTTGGGGATAAATAGAAAAATCCTTGATTTAGTAGGCTTTTTGATAAAAAAATTGGTGGATAAATTTGTGGGTTGAGAAAATAAAAGAACAGCCTTATTTCAGGCTGTTAATAATTCTATCGTATTCTTCTTGACTTGAAAAGGAGATAATAATCTTTCCGGTATCTTTTTTTGAAAGTTTTATTTCTACACTTAAACCGAGTAGTTTTTTTAATTTATCTTCTTCGTCTTTGATGAAAGAATCACTTTTTTTTTGCTTCTTGTGTTTTTTCTCTGTAAGAAGTGCTTCTAGCTTTCTCACAGAGATGTCTTCATTTTTAATTAGTTGAAAGAAATAGTCTTGCTGCTCTTTGTCCAAACCAACTAGTGAACGTGCATGCGCTTGAGAAATTTTTCCATTTTCTACTTCAGTTAAGATATATTCTGGTAGGGAAAGTAAACGAATAAAATTAGTGATATAAGGACGAGATTTCCCCATTTTATCCGCTATCTCAGTGTGAGTAAATCCTTTTTCTACTAAAGATTCGTAGGCGCGTGCTTCTTCAATAGGATTTAAATTTTCTCTCTGCAAATTCTCAATGATAGATTGGATCATCATTTCCTGATCTGAGAGGTGCTTTACAACGGCTGGAATAGAAGTAAGACCAGCTAAGAGAGAAGCCCGATATCGTCTCTCTCCTGCAAGGATTTCATAACCAATTACAGGAGATTGACGAACGATGATTGGTTGGATGAGCCCATTTTCTTTGATTGACTGAGCTAATTCCTTTATTTTATCTGCATCAAATTCTTTCCGAGGTTGGTAAGGATTCTTTTGTATTTCAGAGATAGAAATCATTTCAAATTTTTCCATGATTCTACACTAACATATCTTTTACTTTCTGTAAAGTTTTCTTTACACTGATGTCAATTAAGACTCTAAATCACTAGAATTCTTATCTAGTTTAATTGAGGTTGTTTCCTCCTTACCATTACGGTAGTAGGTTACTTTGATAGTATCTCCAATAGCATGATTGTAAAGAGCGTGTTGTAGGTCTGTTGATGAAGCAATCTCTTTATCGTCAACTTTGGTAATGACATCGTATTTTTGAAGATGTCCATTTGCTGGCATATTGTTTTGAACAGATCGAACAACTACACCTGAAGTGAGGCCACTTGGAATGTTAAGTTTTCTAAGATCACTAGCTCCAACATTTGACAGATTAACCATTTGAATTCCAAGAGCTGGACGAGTCACTTTACCATTACTTTCAAGCTGTTTAATGATATTTTGTGCATCGTTTGAAGGAATTGCAAAACCAAGACCTTCTACAGATGTTCCACCATTACTTGCAATTTTACTTGATGTAATCCCAATTACTTGTCCTTGAATGTTTACAAGTGGACCACCAGAGTTACCAGGGTTAATGGCTGTATCTGTTTGAATGGCTTTTGTTGAAATAGCTTGACCATCTTCAGATTTTAGAGAAACATTTCGATTAAGACTTGAAATAATCCCCTGTGTAACTGTATTAGCATATTCTGAACCTAAAGGACTACCAATAGCAATCGCTGTTTCTCCAACACTAAGTTGACTTGAATCTCCAAATTCTGCGACTGTTGTAACTTTTTCGGAAGAAATTTTAACGACAGCAATATCAGAGAAGGTATCAGATCCGACAATTTCACCAGGAACCTTAGTACCATCTGCTAAGCGGATATCAACTTTTGAAGCTCCATTGATAACGTGAGTATTAGTTACAAGATAGGCATCTTTATCATCCTTTTTATAGATAACACCTGATCCCTCACTTGCGATTTGTTGATTGTCTGAATCAGAATTAGTTTCGTCAGCATTAAATACACTACTTTGTCTACTGCTAGAAGAAGAATAAGTAATGATTGAGACAACAGCATCCTTAACTTTATTTACTGCTTGAGTGGTTGAATTTTCATTCTTATAGGATGTTTGAGTGACAGTGCCAGAATTATTATTTGTAGCTTGATTTCCTTGTTTTTGATAAAGTTGTAATGTTACGAAACTTCCTAAGGCACCACTTAAAAATCCGATTAGAATGATTATTAGAACTTTAACTCCTTTTTTGTAAAATTTTTGTAAGTGTTTCATAAACGCCTCCGTTTGTTATTTATTTACTCAGATTATAAACCTATTAACTTAATCCAAACTTAAAAGCTTAAAGTTTTACACAAGTTGTGGATAACTCGCTTTATTCTGTGAATTCACTAGTAATTTTGAATGATTTTTGTGTGTATAAGATGTGAAATGAAGTGTGGATATGATAGAATAGAAGAATGAAAATAAAAATTGTAACAGTAGGAAAATTAAAAGAAAAATACCTTAAAGATGGAATTGCTGAATATACCAAACGAATTTCACGTTTCGCCAAATTAGAAATGATTGAGCTCACTGATGAGAAGACACCTGACAAAGCCAGTGAATTAGAAAATCAAAAAATCTTGGAAACAGAAGGTGAAAGAATTCTTTCTAAGGTTGGAGAAAGAGACTTTGTCGTTGTACTAGCCATTGAAGGAAAAACATTCTCCTCAGAGGAATTTAGTAAGCAACTAGAGCAAGCTTCTATCAAAGGATATTCAACGCTTACTTTTATCATTGGAGGAAGTTTGGGTCTAGCTCCTGTTGTAAAAAATAGGGCCAATCTTTCTGTCAGTTTTGGCCGTCTGACATTACCACATCAGTTAATGAGATTGGTTTTAGTTGAACAAATTTACCGTGCTTTTACAATTCAACAGGGTTCTCCTTACCACAAATAGAAGATTGACTTAGCTCTTGTTTTTTGATAGAATGGTCATGTTAGGTCTCATAGCTCAGCTGGATAGAGCATTCGCCTTCTAAGCGAACGGTCGCAGGTTCGAATCCTGCTGGGATCAATTTTAGATGCGAAGCTGGGGTAAATCCCAGCTTTTTTCTTAAAAAAGTGCGTTTCAGGTGCAAAAATGTACAGTTGGGAAGAATTTTTTCTTACATGGTCTTCATTTTGTATAATAGGTGTGTAAGTTAACTTACAAGAAAAAATAATACAGGAGATTTCATTATGAAAAATACAGTAAAGTTGGAACAATTTAAAGAGGTAACAGAGGCAGAATTGCAGGAGATTCGGGGTGGAGATTGGAGAATTTCAGAAACAATTCGTAATCTTATTTTTCCAAGAAGAAAGTAATGAAATAAAGGTAGAGAGTAATGGATTTATTTGGATTAGGGATAGCTATTTTTTATTTTCTCATCATTAGCAAAAGTTATGAATGGATTTGTAAAATAAATAGAAAAGAACAAATTGTTTTTTTCTGTTACACATGTATCTCAGTTTTTATACTTGAAGAAATTATTACACTAGTATTTTCTAATAGTTTTGCTTTGTCTAAATTTTTATTTCCTTTGGTTGTGTACCTTTATTTAAGAAAGTTAAAGAAGTCTGAAAAATACAAAGCTATTTTTATCAGTTTACTACTGTCTTTATTATATCACAGTACTCATACTTTTATATCCGTAACCTTATCTTCTATAACAGGAGATGAAGTAGTATTACATTATAAAAGTACATTTCTTTTAGTAGTATTGTTGATGACTTATTTTTCTATTCTAATAATAATTCGTTATTTTCATCTGGATATTAAATATTTTGATAAAGATTATCTGTACCCTTTTTTAAAAAAAGTAATAGTTGCTTTCTTTGGTTTGCATATCTTATTATTTATTTCAGATATAGTAAGTACAACTCATCATTTAAATAGCTTCGGAAGTATTTTATCAACCATTGTTTTTATTTGCTTGTTATTGATTTTCTTTGCAATGAATTCTCACAAGGTTCAAATTGAAAAAGAGATTGCTCTAAAACAAAAGAAATTTGAACAAAAGCATTTACAGACTTATACTGATGAAATTGTGGAGTTGTATAATGAAATTCGAGGTTTTCGTCATGACTATGCAGGGATGCTTGTCAGCATGCAAATGGCGATTGACAGTGGAGATTTACAAGAAATTAACAGGGTTTACAATGAAGTTTTAGTAAAAGCAAATCAGAAATTGAGGTCAGAAAAATATACTTACTTTGATTTAAATAACATAGAAGATTCAGCTTTACGAAGTTTAATTGCTCAATCGATTGTCTATGCACGAAAAAATGATGTAGAGTTTACATTGGAAGTAAAGGATATCATTACTAGACTGTCAATAGATTTACTTGATCTTGTTCGTATCATGAGCATTTTATTAAACAATGCTGTTGAAGGTGCTGCAGATAGTTATTTGAAACAAATGGAAGTTGCAGTCATTAAAATGGATTTTGAAACAGTTATAGTTATCCAAAATTCATGCAAAATCACTATGACACCTTCAGAGGATCTATTTGCCTTAGGTTTCTCTACCAAGGGAAGAAATAGAGGTCTAGGACTCAATAATGTCAAAGAGATTTTAGATAAGTATGACAACATTATCTTAGAAACTGAGATGGAAGACAACACATTTAGACAAATTATTAGATTTAAGAGGGAATTCGAATGAAAGTATTAATTTTAGAAGATGTTATTGAACATCAAGTGAGACTAGAGAGAATATTAAATGAAATCTCGGAAGAATCGAATATTCCTATTTCATATAAGACAACAGGAAAAGTTCGTGAGTTTAAGGAATATATCGAAAATGATGAAGTAAACCAGCTTTATTTCCTAGATATCGATATTCATGGAATCGAGAAAAAAGGCTTTGAAGTGGCTCAGTTTATCCGTCATCACAATCCTTATGCTATTATTGTCTTTATTACTAGTCGATCTGAATTTGCTACCTTAACGTACAAATACCAGGTATCAGCCCTAGATTTTGTTGATAAAGATATCAATGATGAATTGTTCAAAAAACGCATCGAGCAGAGTATTTTTTACACTAAGAGCATGCTGCTTGAAAACGAAGATGTTGTAGACTATTTTGATTACAACTATAAAGGAAATGATTTGAAAATTCCTTACCATGACATTTTGTATATCGAAACCACAGGAGTTTCTCATAAACTTCGGATTATTGGTAAGAATTTTGCTAAAGAATTCTATGGAACTATGACAGATATTCAGGAAAAGGACAAACATACCCAGCGATTTTATTGCTCCCATAAATCTTTCCTTGTCAATGTGGGAAATGTGAGAGAAATTGATCGAAAGAATTTAGAAGTTGTTTTTTATGAAGATCATCGTTGTCCTATTACCCGTTTAAAAGTCCGCAAACTAAAAGATATTCTAGAGAAAAAATCTAAAAAGTGATTGACAATTAGTAAGAAATTGATATAATGGTTATATCTGCTACAGATAGATGGTCCGTTGGTCAAGGGGTTAAGACACCGCCTTTTCACGGCGGTAACACGGGTTCGAATCCCGTACGGACTATTTTATCCGCCATAGCTCAGTTGGTAGTAGCGCATGACTGTTAATCATGATGTCGTAGGTTCGAGTCCTACTGGCGGAGTTAGATAAAAAGAACACCACTGGTGTTCTTTTTTAGTTTACATCACCTAACATTTTCATAAGGAAGTCTGTCATTTCTTGCGGACTTTCTTTTTTTCCGTGAGCAATCCAAGTCTGGCAAACACCAAATAGAGCATTTGTTAGATAAATGCTACTGTATTCTAATTCAATTGGAGTGAGTTGTAGTTTCATAAAGCGTTTCTGAAGGTCGGTGCTAAGCATGATGTGAAGCTTATTTCTCAAGAAATTTTGGATTTCTTTTGTCCCATTTTCAGATAAGAGTGCAGCTAATAGTGGCTCAGACTCTAAATATTCAAACACTTCTAAAATAGCATCTCTTTTGTGATGAGCATGTTTTTGGAAAATATACTCAAAGGTATGAAATAGCATACTTTGGTAGAGTTCAATCATATCATACTTATCCTTGTAGTGAGTGTAAAAGCTGGAACGACTAATTCCGGCTTTTTCTGCTAACTTGACAGTAGAAATTTGATCAAAGGGCTGGTCCATCAATAATTGAACCATGGCATTTTCGATAATTCGTTTTGTTTTTAAACGTTTGTTACTTTCTTTCATAATTCCTCCTTGTGAACAAAAATAGACTATGTGTCTAAAAAAAATTTTTTACCTTGTAATTTAGATTTTTTGATGTATAATCTATTATATCAAAATTTTAGACAATATGTGTAAAAAAGGAGGGAACATGTTTAAAGAATGGAAAGCAATATTTAAAAAACCGACCTTTATCATTGTAATGATAGGGATTTCTTTCATTCCAGCTCTATACAACATTATATTTTTATCATCCATGTGGGATCCATATGGTCAAGTATCGGAGTTACCTGTGGCAGTTGTCAATAAAGATAAGGAAGCTTCTTATAATGGACAGGCAATGACAATAGGTGAAGACATGGTGTCTAATTTAAAAGAAAATAAGGCTTTAGATTTTCACTTTGTTAATGAAGAGGAAGGAGAAAAAGGACTAGAAGATGGTGACTACTACATGGTAGTGACTTTACCAAGTGACTTATCTGAAAAAGCTACTTCTATCCTAACGAATCATCCTGAACAGATGCAGATTGATTATCAGACGTCAAGTGGGCATAGCTTTATTGCAAGTAAGATGAGTGATTCTGCAATGACACAATTAAAACAAACCGTCTCTACTAATATTACTGAAACGTACACTAAGGCTTTATTTCAAAAAATGAATGATTTGAAGTCTGGAATAAATAAAGCAGCTGAGGGAAGTGAACAATTGGCTAATGGAGCCGATCAGTTGGTGACGGGAAGTCAAACGTTGACGACAAGTCTTAATACTCTAGCTAATTCAACTGTAACTTTTTCAACTGGAGCGGATCAATTTACAAAAGGCTTATCTAGCTATGTGTCTGCTATAGAGCAATTACATACTGGTTTAGGAACTTTTAATAGTGGTTTACAAAGTTATACGAATGCTGTCTCACAAGTTGACACTGGACTTGGTCAATTAGCTTCAAAAACTCCTGAGTTGGTGACAGGTGTAAATCAGCTAAATACAGGTATAAAGTCTTATACAGGTGGCGTTTCACAACTGGATACAGGTCTCAATCAATTTTCAGTTGGTGTAAATGCTTATACAAGTAGTGTGAAAGAACTTTCTAACGGAACAAGTCAATTATCCAATCAATCAGATACACTAAGAGATGGAATGGAGCAATTAAATACTGGTATTAAAGAAATTTCAAGTCAATTAGAGTCCTCATCTCAACAAAGTGAAGAAATAGCGCAATTGGCAACAAGCTTAGGAGAACTAAATAAAACACTACAAGCTCTTACAATATCAGATGACACTCAACTGAAAAGTAAATTTTCAGAAGCTTTGCCAAATCTAACAACTCTTGCACAGGATATTGTGACTAAAAGTCAGACAGAACAAGAGAAAACTATTGCTAACCTTCAATCAACAGCTACTTATCAATCTCTCACAGAGGAACAAAAGAAAGAACTGACTGAAGCTGTTTCTAAAAATTCTAATTCTACGATTGAGTCAGCAAAAACAATTTTAACGACAGTAGGGGGATTAAAAGAAAGTATAGAGAATTCAGAACAACAAGTATCTAATCTATCTGATGTGCAGACGAAAGCAAATCAACTCTTACCTGCAGCATCTAGCTCCTTGACAACCTTGTCAAATGGATTTGCAACATTACAAACTTCTGTAAATAATAAGTTAGTTCCTGGAAGTCAGTCAATTGAAAAAGGAGTTGTAAACTACACTAAAGGATTGGATACTATTTCTATAGGTGCTAATCAACTAAGTGAAAAGAATGCAAGTTTAACAACTAGTCTGGATCAATTAGTTTCTGGATCAAGTAAGTTAACAGAAAATACATCAACCTTGACAACTGGAGTAGATGCGTTAGCTGGAAAAGCTCCAGAATTAGTATCAGGTATAGAAAGTTTGTCATCTGGTTCTGCTCAATTGAATAATAAGAGTCCAGAGCTAATAGCAGGTCTTACTAAATTACAATTTGGCTCTGGTCAATTAACAGATAAATCAACACAGTTACTTTCTGCAGCATCTCAACTAGGAAGTGGTGCCATGAAGATTGCAGATGGTGCTGGAAAACTAGCAGATGGTGGAACAACCTTAACCTCTAGTCTTGAAGATTTACAGACGGGAGTTGATTCATTAGGACAAGGATTAGGCAATGCTAATAATCAACTCAAATCAGCTTCAACAGAATCTAAAAATGCAGAAACATTATCTGAACCTCTAGTTCTCTCAAAAACAGATAACGACCAAGTTCCTGTAAATGGGATTGCCATGGCTCCTTATATGATATCAGTTGCTCTTTTTGTTGCTGCTATATCTACCAATATGATTTTTGCTAAGTTGCCTTCTGGACGTCATCCAGAGAGCCGTTGGGCTTGGTTGAAGTCTCGTTCTGAAATAAATGGGATTATAGCTGTCTTAGCAGGTGTTTTAGTTTATGGAGGTGTCCATCTTATTGGATTGACTGCGAACCATGAGATGAGGACCTTGATTCTAATTGTAATCACAAGTTTAGCTTTCATGTCTATGGTGACAGCTTTAACAACTTGGAATAGCCGTATAGGAGCTTTCTTCTCTCTTATTTTACTTTTATTACAGTTAGCATCAAGTGCAGGGACCTATCCCCTTGCTTTGACAAATGATTTCTTTAAGGGTGTCAATCCTTGGTTACCAATGAGTTACTCTGTATCAGGTTTACGACAAACAATCTCTATGACAGGAAATATTCATCACCAAGTGATTTTCCTTATTATAACACTAGCTTTATTTACTGCTTTAGGTATGCTAGCTTATCAACCTAAGAAAATGGAAGAAGATTAAAAAGATTGACCAAGGAATTGGTCAATCTTTTTTTGTCTTAGATAAATTTCGTCTGTGATTATAGATCCCAAAAAGAAGAAGGGCAGTTAGAGAGCAGGCTGCTCCAATAACAAAACCATTGGGGATAAAGGAAAGTGTAATGGTGCCTTTTCCCTTTGGAACATCAACTTTCATAAAACCAGTCTGAGCCTGCTTGATTTCAAGTTTTTTCCCATCTTGGTATGCAGACCAACCTTTGTCATAAGGAATAGTGAAGAAAATAGAGGTATCTTGTTTGACTTCATATGTAGCAAAGACTTTATTTTTAGAGGTGGATACTTCTACAGGTTGTTCTTTAATCTTTTGAATTGCCTCAGTAAGAGCTTGAGTATCTAAACGATAGAAGGTTGGAGATTCAAATGACACCTGAGAATTTCCAGGGAAACTAATACTGATATTGAAAGTTTTTTGTTCTTCAGTATAACCCAAATTAAAGAAATTAAATGCATTGTCATTTGTAAAAGTCTTTTTTTCACCGTTGACAATGATGTCAACTTTCTTTTGTTTATCATTCGTAAAATGAAGACTTGAAAAAGAGAGATAGACTTGGCTATTTTGAGGAACCTCAATTTGATAATCAATCTTTGCATCTTCATTCGCAGAACCTGTGATGCTGGTTAAACCATCTGAAGTATCTGTTTTATCAGATGCTATTTGGGAGAAGTAATCTAAGTTGAGATTAGCAAGCTGGTTTATAAATAAAGCCTGATTATCTAAAGTGTGATTGTTAAAGTTTACATCTTTGTAAATAGATTGAGTGGCAAAGGCAATGGGTAAAGAGAGTTGATTTTTATATAAGGTTAAATGATCCTTTTGATAAATCTCTTGAAAGCCATACTTATCAAGTGAAGTTTCAGAAATATTGTATTGGATTCCAAATAAACTGTCTGCTAAAAGACTGTTATTTGCATAACGGAGATTAAGGTTGGTTCCAGAGGATTTGAATCCCAGTTTATCCAAACTAGTGCTAGCTGAACGATTTCGTACAGACGAAAATTGAGAGATTCCATTGTAGTTAAATTTCATACTGTCATTTCCAGTCTGAATTTGTAGTTTTTCAGTACGTGTAAATGGATTGTCAATTTGGTTTAGAATGGATTCCATAGCGGTGATATCTCTATTATAGGCACTACGAGAAGCAAAGGCCCATTCTTTAGCTATTCCTTCCATTTGAGATGATGCATTTAAGCTTATCTCAGCTGTTATAAATAAAGACAAAAGGATTGCAAATAGATTTACAGAGATAAATTTTCTAATGACTGCAAGAAGTAAAAGAGCATAAACTAGTAGAAATTCAAGAGTGAGTAGGATATTCAAATCAGTTAAAAAAGAATAGTGTGATTTAAAATAGACAGTGGCCAAAAATCCTGTTAGTACAAGAAAAAGTGAGACAAATAGATTCCATAGCTTCAGTTCTTTCAGACGATTTAAGACTTCTGCTGCAGTATAAATTAACAGAGTGGAAAAAATCCAAGCATAGCGATGCAAAAACATATTTGGGGTATGCATCCCTTGCCAAAATAAATCAAGTGCTTCTATGTAAAAGCTTGTTATTAAAAAAGTAAAGAAAATTGCATAGGTAAGTTTCACGTGAAACCTTATGGATTTTATTGTGAAAAATAGAATGGTTAAAATAAAAGGAAGCAATCCAACAAAAATCATTGGTATAGATCCATATTTAGTTGTATCAAAAGATCCAATGAATTGTTTTGCAAAAATATCCAAATACCAGCTACTATCTGTCTTTAATTTTGTGATGGCAGTCAACTTCTCTCCATGAGTTTGTAAATCAAACAGTGTAGGAAGAGTCATAATCAAACTAGCCATTCCAGCTAAAAAGGAGGTAACAACAAAATCAAGAAAAGATGATTTTCGAGTTTTAAAGTCCCAAGAAATTTGGCAGAGATACCAGAAAATAAGAAACAATGCTGTCATATACCCAAAATAATAATTTTGAATAAATAAGATTGACAAACTTGTAAAGTATAGTAGGCGCTTCTTTTGTGTTATAAGTAGGTGTAAACCAGTTATAATTAAAGGAATCAAGATAAAAACATCTAGCCAGGTTTTAATCTCTAACTGACTGACAGTGAAGCTCATTAGAGCATAGGAAGTAGATAAGGCAAGTTTTAAAAATTTTGGGATATCTTTAAATAATCTATTTAGACTAAAGAAGGTTGACAGACCAATCAATCCAAATTTTAAGAGAGTGGTTAGATAGACAGCATCTGGCATATTCGACAGATTAAAAAAGTAAACTAGGGGTGAAAGAAAACTACCCAAGTAATAACTAGATAGAGCATAGAAATTCAGTCCGAGGCCACTTGTAAAGGTGTAAAACAAACTGCCATTTCCATGTAGAATATTTCGTAAAGCTACATCAAAAATAACGTATTGATGGAAACCGTCTCCTAATAGTGGAGATGCATCGCTATTCCAGTAGATACCTTGAGTTAGGTATACTCCAGTCATAATTACTAAAGGGATGATGAAAGAAATAAAATAGGTCCAATATGTTTTAAAAAATGATTTCATGTTACCTCGCAGAATGATAGAAAACTCAGTTGGTTACCCCAACTGAGTTTTGAAGTCTTATTAGTCTTTCCAAAGTTCTTTAACTTTTGCTTGTACTTCTGCATTTTCTAGGAATTCATCGTAGGTTTCATCAATACGATCAATGACACCATTCTTAGACAAAACAATAATATGGTTTGCTAAGGTTTGAATGAACTCGTGATCATGACTAGCAAAGATAATTGATTCTTTAAAGTTTTTCAATCCATCGTTCAAGCTTGAGATAGATTCCAAGTCCAAGTGATTTGTTGGATCATCAAGTACAAGGACATTTGATTTCAAGAGCATGAGTTTTGAAAGCATGACACGTACTTTTTCTCCCCCTGACAAGACGTTTACAGGTTTGTTAACCTCATCTCCAGAAAAGAGCATACGACCGAGGAAACCACGTAGGAAGGTATTGTCATCTTCTTCTTTACTTGCAAATTGACGCAACCAGTCAAGGATTGACTCTCCTCCTGCAAAATCAGCCGAGTTGTCTTTTGGCAAGTAAGAACGGCTAGTAGTAACTCCCCACTTGACGGTTCCTTCATAGTTGATGTCACCCATAATTGCACGAATTAATGCAGTCGTTTGGATGTCATTTTGTCCAATAAGAGCTGTCTTATCACCTGGACGCAAGATGAAACTAATATTGTCTAGGATAGTTTCGCCATCAATCTTTACAGTTAGATTTTCTACTGTCAAGAGATCATTACCAATCTCACGTTCTGCTTTAAAGTTGATAAATGGGTATTTACGACTAGATGGCACAATCTCTTCTAATTCAATCTTGTCAAGCATTTTTTTACGAGACGTTGCTTGTCTTGATTTAGAAGCATTAGCAGAGAAGCGAGCAACGAATTCTTGCAATTGCTTAATTTTTTCTTCTGCCTTAGCATTACGGTCTGCTAGCAATTTAGCAGCAAGCTCAGAAGATTCCTTCCAGAAGTCGTAGTTTCCGACATAGAGTTTGATTTTTCCAAAGTCAAGGTCGGCCATATGAGTACACACTTTGTTTAAGAAGTGACGGTCGTGGGATACTACGATAACGGTGTTATCAAAATCAATCAAGAAGTCTTCTAACCAAGTAATCGATTGGATATCTAAACCATTGGTTGGCTCGTCCAAAAGAAGAACATCAGGTTTACCAAATAAGGCTTTAGCAAGGAGAACCTTCACTTTTTCACCATTGGCTAATTCGCTCATGTTTTGATAGTGCAATTCTTCTGGAATGTTTAGGTTTTGAAGTAGTTGAGACGCTTCACTTTCTGCTTCCCAACCTCCAAGTTCAGCAAATTCACCTTCGAGTTCGGCTGCACGAACACCATCTTCATCTGAAAAATCTTCCTTCATGTAAATGGCGTCTTTTTCTTTCATGATGTTGTAAAGTTTTTCATTTCCCATAATAACGACATCAATAACTCGCTCATCTTCATAGTCAAAATGATTTTGACGGAGAACAGAGAGACGTTCATCTGGACCAAGAGAGATATGACCAGTTGTTGGCTCGAGATCACCAGCTAAGATTTTTAAGAATGTAGACTTCCCAGCACCATTAGCACCAATTAATCCGTATGTATTTCCTTCTGTAAATTTGATATTGACATCATCAAAAAGTTTGCGATCACTAAAACGTAGTGAAACATCAGATACTGTAAGCAATGTTTTTCTCCTATAATATGTAATATATTTATTCTACTAGAAAAGAGAGAAATATTCAAATTTTTGTTTGTCAATTTTATGTCAATTAAATTTACAGGTTTATTTACAAAGAGTTAGTCGTTTGATTTAAATAATTTTCTGTTATTTTAACAAAAAAATGCTATAATTGAAGAGACCATTTCGAAGGAGAAAAAAATGACGAAACCCATTATTTTAACAGGAGATCGCCCAACAGGAAAACTGCATATTGGACATTATGTTGGGAGTCTTAAAAATAGAGTATTACTGCAGGAAGAAGACAAGTATGAGATGTTTGTTTTTTTGGCGGACCAACAAGCATTGACAGATCACGCCAAAGATCCTCAAACGATTGTAGAATCGATTGGGAATGTTGCCTTAGATTACCTAGCAGTTGGATTAGATCCAAGTAAATCAACCATCTTTATTCAAAGTCAGATTCCAGAGTTAGCTGAACTGTCTATGTACTATATGAATTTGGTGTCACTAGCACGTTTAGAGCGCAATCCTACAGTGAAAACAGAGATCGCTCAGAAAGGGTTTGGAGAAAGTATTCCGACAGGATTTCTGGTTTATCCGATTGCGCAAGCAGCAGATATTACTGCCTTCAAGGCTAATTATGTTCCTGTTGGGACAGATCAGAAACCAATGATTGAGCAAACTCGTGAGATTGTTCGTTCCTTTAATCATGCTTATAATTGTGAGGTCTTGGTGGAGCCGGAAGGTATTTATCCAGAAAATGAGAGAGCAGGGCGTTTGCCAGGTCTAGATGGAAATGCTAAAATGTCTAAATCCCTTAATAATGGTATTTATCTAGCAGATGATGCGGATACGTTGCGTAAAAAAGTCATGAGCATGTATACTGATTCGGATCATATTCGAGTGGAGGATCCAGGTAAGATTGAAGGAAACATGGTTTTCCATTATCTAGATGTGTTTGGTCGTCCAGAAGATGCTCAAGAAATTGCGGATATGAAAGAACATTATCAACGTGGTGGTCTTGGTGATGTGAAGACGAAACGTTATCTACTTGAAATATTAGAACGCGAACTTGGTCCTATTCGTGAGCGCCGTATCGAATTTGCTAAGGATATGGGAGAAGTGTACAATATGCTTCAAAAAGGTAGTGAGAAAGCGCGTGAGGTTGCGGGGCAAACTCTATCTGAAGTTAAGGGAGCAATGGGACTAAATTATTTTAAATAATAGATAAAATATGAATCGTAAAACTATCTCTTCCATAGGATCACAGGGATAGTTTTTTTATGATTTCTACCATAAATATAATTGACAAATTTTCATAGAATGGTATGATAGATACAATACAAAAAGAGTCAAGCTCAAAAAGAAAGAAAAGAGGAAACTTGAATGTCTAATTGGGATACTAAATTTTTAAAAAAAGGTTTTACCTTTGATGATGTATTGCTCATTCCAGCAGAAAGTCATGTGTTGCCTAATGATGCAGATTTAACAACAAAATTGGCAGATAATCTGACTTTAAATATCCCAATTATAACAGCCGCCATGGATACAGTCACAGAAAGTCAAATGGCTATTGCCATTGCTCGTGCAGGTGGTCTTGGAGTAATCCATAAAAACATGTCTATTGCGCAACAGGCAGATGAAGTTCGCAAGGTAAAACGTTCTGAAAATGGTGTTATTATTGATCCATTCTTTTTGACTCCAGAACACACGATTGCTGAAGCAGATGAACTGATGGGACATTACCGTATCAGTGGTGTTCCAGTTGTGGAGACACTTGAAAATCGTAAATTGGTTGGTATTCTAACAAACCGAGATCTTCGCTTTATTTCAGATTACAATCAGCCAATCTCAAACCATATGACCAGTGAAAATCTTGTTACTGCTCCTGTTGGTACAGACCTTGCAACAGCTGAAAGCATTCTTCAAGAACACCGTATTGAAAAACTTCCTTTGGTTGATGAAGAAGGTCGTCTTTCTGGCTTGATTACTATTAAAGATATCGAAAAAGTAATTGAATTTCCTAATGCAGCAAAAGATGAGTTTGGTCGTCTTCTAGTTGCTGGTGCGGTAGGTGTCACTTCAGATACATTTGAACGTGCAGAGGCTCTTTTTGAAGCAGGAGCGGATGCGATTGTAATTGATACTGCACATGGTCACTCTGCTGGTGTTCTACGTAAAATTGCTGAAATTCGTGCTCACTTCCCAGACCGCACTTTGATTGCGGGTAATATTGCCACTGCAGAAGGTGCGCGTGCTCTTTATGATGCAGGTGTAGATGTTGTCAAAGTCGGTATTGGACCAGGTTCTATCTGTACCACTCGTGTGATTGCAGGGGTTGGTGTCCCACAAGTGACAGCAATCTATGATGCAGCAGCAGTTGCGCGTGAATATGGAAAAACAATCATTGCTGATGGTGGAATCAAGTATTCTGGAGATATTGTAAAAGCCCTTGCTGCAGGTGGAAATGCGGTTATGCTTGGATCAATGTTCGCTGGAACAGACGAAGCACCAGGTGAAACGGAAATCTTCCAAGGACGTAAGTTTAAAACTTACCGTGGTATGGGATCAATCGCTGCAATGAAGAAAGGTTCAAGTGACCGTTACTTCCAAGGTTCTGTCAATGAAGCAAACAAACTTGTTCCAGAAGGAATTGAAGGACGTGTTGCCTATAAAGGTGCAGCAGCTGATATTGTCTTCCAAATGATTGGTGGTATTCGCTCTGGTATGGGTTACTGTGGTGCAGCTAACCTTAAAGAATTACACGACAACGCTCAATTTATTGAAATGTCTGGGGCTGGTCTAAAAGAAAGCCATCCTCATGATGTACAAATCACTAATGAGGCACCAAACTACTCTATGTAAGTAGTAAAAAAGAACTCCTGATTTTCAGGAGTTCTTTTTGTTTACAAAGTTGTCAATCTTGATTTACAGAAATTTTACCTTTTTGAATGTTGAAAATACTAAGGTTTTCTGGCAAGTTTTGTAAGTGGTCTAAACTTGTTGTTGTAATAAAGGTTTGGATAGATTGAGAAATGGTTTCTAGTAATTTTAGTTGCCGTGTATTGTCAAGTTCGCTCATAACATCATCGAGCAAGAGTATCGGAGACTCGTTGGTAATACTTTCCATTAGCTCGATCTCTGCTAGTTTGATAGAGAGAACAAGACTACGATGTTGACCTTGGCTTCCAAAACTAGCATCCATACCATTGATATAAAAAGAAATATCATCTCGATGAGGGCCAACTCCAGTATTCTTTTTAAATAAATCTCTGGATCTGCTTTTCTCCAAAGCAATTTTAAAAGAATTTGTTAGCTGTTCTTCATCAGTGAAGTTGACAGATGATTGATAAGATATTGACAACTCTTCCAATTTATTTGAAATTTCTAAGTGTTTTTTTTGACCAAATTTCTCTAAGTCTTTAATGAATTTTATCCGATGCTTTATAACGCGACAACCATACTCTATTAACTGATCATCTAAGACTGACAGAAATGTTTCATCAATCTTCTGGCTGGATTTTAGATAAGTATTTCTTTGCTTGAGTATGTGATTATAGTTTGACAAGTCTGACAAGTAGATTGGTTTAATTTGTCCTAGTTCGATGTCTATAAACTTTCGACGGACAGAGGGCGCTCCTTTAATTAGCTGGAGATCTTCAGGTGCGAAGAGGACAACATTCATATGTCCGATATAGTCTGATAGGCGAGCTTGTTTTAAGTGATTGACCTTAGTCACACGCCCTTTTGGCGTTAAATCAATTTCTAGAGGGATAGAGCTTGTTTTTTTCTGTAGCAAGCCAGAAAGATGGAGTTGCTCGTTATCAAAATGAATGAGATTTTTATCTGTACGAGTCCGATGACTACGTGTCAAGGCCAAGAAATAGATTGCTTCTAGAATATTGGTTTTTCCTTGTGCATTTTGACCTAGAAAGACATTTAATTTTGGATTGAAATCAATTTTTGCCTCTTTGTAGTTTCGAAAGGTTTTAATTGTTAAATGTTGGAGCCACATGGTTATCTTCCTGGAAAACGTGGAGCTTGTTTGGTTTTAGGCGATGAAGAAGTTTTTTGTTTCTTGACACTTTTATTCATCTCTTTGACAAGTTTAGCAATTCGCTCTTTCTCAATCTTATCTGCTTGATACTCTTCTTGCTCTTTTAAACTTGGTTTTGTCAAGGTGATGTCAATCTTTAAATCAGGAATGTCAATCGTATCTCCAATACGGATTTTTTTCCCACGTCTATTTTCTAATTCACCATTAAAGTAAACTTGATGATCTATTAAAAAGGATTTGATAGCACCACCGCTTTGTATAATTCCAAGTTCTTTTAGGAGGGCTTGGAGCGTAATAAATTCTTCAAATAATTTGTATTCCATAATTCACCTCAATCTTTGGTATTATACCATATTTTCCTTGAAATAGCTGAAGGAAAGTTAGCTGAAATGAAAACGGTTTTACTCTTTAAAGCTATAAATAGAACAAGAAAAATTTTGATTTTCGTGGTATAATAGAACTCTATATGTAAGGAGGTAAGGTATGGAGTTAGTGCCTGGAATTTCAGCACATTTTGTTCAATCCAAAAAGTTTAAAACAAATAAAATCACTATTCGTTTTACTGCTCCCTTATCTCTTGAGACAATAGCAGGACGTATGTTAAGTGCAAGTATGTTGGAGACGGCAAATCAAGCTTATCCAACATCACAAGCATTTCGCAGATATTTGGCTAGTTTATATGGAACAGATATTTCCACAAGTGCTTATCGTAGAGGACAAGCACATATTCTTGACTTAACATTTACCTACGTGCGGGATGAGTTTTTGAGTAAAAAAAATGTCTTGACTTCTCGAATTTTGGAATTAGTAAAACAGACTTTATTTTCCCCCTTAGTTCAAGATGGTGCTTTTGAGCCAGCCTTGTTTGAAATTGAAAGAAAACAGTTATTGACTAGTTTAGCTACTGATATGGATGATTCATTTTATTTTGCTCATAAGGAGTTAGATAGCTTGTTCTTCCATGATGAACGTCTTCAATTGAGATACAGTGATTTACGAAATAGCATTTCAAATGAGTCTCCGGAAAGTAGCTACACGTGCTTTCAAAATGCTCTGAAGAATGATCGTATTGATTTCTTTTTCTTAGGTGATTTCAACGAAGTAGAAATTACAGAATCACTGAAGTCATTACCCTTTACAGCTAGAGAGAACGGTGTCACTATCCAGTACCATCAATCTTATTCGAATGTTCTACGAGAAGGAATGGTTCAGAGGAATGTTGGGCAATCTATTTTAGAATTAGGCTATCATTCTCCTGTAAAATATGGTGATGATGAGCATTTGCCCATGCTTGTGATGAATGGTTTGTTGGGTGAATTTGCACATTCGAAACTTTTTACAAACGTTCGTGAAAATGCTGGAATAGCCTATACAGTCTCGAGTCAATTGGATTTGTTTAGTGGTCTGTTAAGGATGTATGCGGGTATTGATAGAGAAAATCGAAATCAGGCTAGAAAAATGATGAATCATCAATTGCTAGATCTGAAAAAGGGTAACTTTACAGATTTTGAACTTGAACAAACCAAGGAGATGATTCGACGATCTTTGTTGATGGCTCAAGATAATCAACAGACCCTATTTGAAAGAGTCTATTTGAATGCTCTATTGGGGAAATCAAGCTTTGACATTGATCGATTGGTGGCAAAATTAGAGAGTGTTGATAAAGAAGCGGTATGTAAAGCTGCCAACAGTTTGAAGCTACAAGCGATTTACTTTATGGAAGGAGTAGAATGACAAAGGTTACTTTTGAAGAAAAATACTATCCTGCTGTAAAGGAAACAGTCTACAAAACACAATTGTCAAATGGATTGACAGTTTCTTTACTCCCTAAACAAGATTTCAATGAGGTTTATGGGATTGTAACAGTTCAATTTGGTTCTGTAGATGCAACTTATACAAGCTTGGGAAAAGGTTTACGTCATCATCCAGCAGGAATTGCACATTTTCTTGAACATAAATTGTTTGAAAGAGAAAACTCCGAGGATATAATGGCTGCATTTACTCGATTAGGTGCGGACAGTAATGCCTTTACAAGCTTTACTAAGATCAGCTATCTTTTTTCAACAATTGACCATCTATTAGAAAATTTAGATTTGCTAGATGAGTTAGTCGGAGATGTTCATTTTACAGAAGAGTCTGTTTTGAGGGAACAGGATATTATCCAGCAAGAACGAGAAATGTACCAAGACGATCCAGACTCACGTTTGTTTTTTGCAACATTAGCCAACCTTTATCCTGATACTCCTTTAGCAACAGATATTGTTGGAAGTGAAAAATCAATTTCTGAGATTCAAGTTTCAAATTTAAAAGAGAACTTTACAGACTTTTACAAACCTGTCAACATGTCACTGTTTTTAGTTGGAAATATTGATGTAAAAGTTGTTGAGGAATACTTTTCAAAAAAGGAAAAGAAGACTTTAGAACAGTTTACGGTTTCAAAAGAGCAACTACCCTTGCAGCCTGTGAAGCAAACAGATAGTCTTCGGATGGAAGTTTCTTCACCTAAACTTGCTGTTGCGATTAGAGGTAATGGGCAAATAACAGAAACTGAGTCTTATCGTTACAATATTTTATTGAAATTACTATTTACGATGATGTTTGGTTGGACTTCTGATCGTTTTCAAAGGTTATATGAGTCTGGGAAGTTAGATGCGTCATTGTCACTTGAGGTTGAAGTCAACAGTCGCTTTCATTTTGTGATATTGACAATGGACACCAATGAGCCTGTTTCTCTCTCGCACCAATTTCGTAAAGCGATTCGTCAGTTTAGTAGTGATGCGGATATTACTGAGGAGCATTTGGATCTTGTTAAGAGTGAGATGTTTGGTGAGTTTTTCAGTAGCATGAACTCTTTGGAATTTATTGCAACTCAATACGATCCGATGGATCGTGGAGAAACAATTTTTGATTTTCCGAAAATTTTACAGGAAATTACTTTGGAGGATGTTCTAGAAGCTGGACATCGTTTGATTGATAATGGTGATCTAGTTGATTTTACAATCTTTCCAGCTTAAAAGATGACTAATACTAGAAAGAAGGAATGGTACGTATGAGAAAAAAAACAATTGGCGAGGTTCTACGTTTAGCCAGAATTAACCAGGGATTGAGTCTGGAAGAATTGCAGGAAAAAACTGAAATTCAGTTGCATTTTCTAGAAGCTATGGAGGCAGATGATTTTGATCAACTTCCTAGTACCTTCTATGCTCGTTCTTTTTTAAGAAAATATGCCTGGGCAGTAGAGTTAGATGAAAGAATTGTTTTGGATGCATATGATTCAGGCAGTATGATTACCTACGAAGAGGTAGATGTCGATGAAGAAGACTTATCTGGTCGCAGACGATCAAATAAGAAAAAAACGTCTTATCTCCCCTTGTTTTATTTCGTTCTATTTGCTTTGTCAATTTTAATTTTTGTCACTTACTATGTCTGGAACTACATCCAAACTCAGCCAAGTCCTTCTTCAGCTAATTATAGTGTTGTGAGCTCGACTAGTTCAACGACCTCATCTAGTTCATCTTCTACTAGTCAGACGTCTAGCTCGTCTTCTACTGCGGAATCAACTATTACCGTTTCAGGTGAAGGGAACCGCATTGAAGCTCGCTATAAAACGAGTAAGGAAACAGCTACGGTTCAGCTGACTGTTTCGGATGCAACTAGCTGGGTAAGTGTTTCAGGAAGTGACCTTGAAGGTGGTGTGACCTTGTCATCAGACAATAAAAACGCAAAAACAACAGTTTCAACTAAGAATCCTGTTACCATTACTTTAGGTGTAGTGAAGGGAGTTACTGTGACTGTGGACAATCAAACGATTGATACTTCGAAGCTGACAACTCAGACTGGAACTGTAACACTTACATTTACTACAGATTAAGGAAAAATCAATGAAAAAAGAACAAATTCCTAATGTATTAACTATTGGTAGAATTCTCTTTATACCTCTCTTTATTCTTATTTTGACTTTGGGCCATTCACAAGGAAGTCATTTGCTAGCAGCTATAATTTTTGCAGTTGCTAGTGTAACGGATTATCTTGATGGCTACCTTGCTCGTAAATGGAATGTAGTCAGCAATTTTGGAAAATTTGCTGATCCGATGGCTGATAAGCTGTTGGTTATGTCAGCTTTTATCATGTTGATTGAGTTAGGTATGGCTCCAGCTTGGGTTGTTGCTATTATCATCTGTCGTGAACTTGCGGTGACAGGCTTGCGTTTGTTGCTTGTTGAGACGGGAGGGACAGTTCTAGCAGCAGCGATGCCAGGGAAAATCAAGACCTTTAGTCAGATGTTTGCCATTATCTTTTTGCTCTTACATTGGAATTTAATTGGGCAACTGTTGCTTTATATAGCTTTATTTTTCACCATCTACTCTGGTTATGATTATTTCAAGGGTAGCGCTCATGTATTCAAAGGGACATTTGGTTCGAAATGAAATCGATTATTGAAGTAAAAGATCTGTCTTTTCGTTACAAGGAAGACCAGGATCATTATGATGTTAATAATGTCTCGTTTCACGTGAAACGGGGAGAATGGCTTTCGATTGTAGGTCATAATGGGAGTGGGAAATCGACAACTATCCGTTTGATTGATGGATTGCTTGAAGCAGAGTCTGGAGAAATCTGGATAGATGGGCAATTGCTGTCCTCTGAGAATGTTTGGGACTTACGCCGTCAAATTGGTATGGTTTTTCAAAATCCAGATAACCAATTTGTGGGGGCGACTGTTGAAGATGATGTTGCCTTTGGTTTAGAAAATCAGGGACTTCCTCGTGAAGAAATGAAGAAGAGAGTGTCTGAATCTTTGGAGTTGGTAGGTATGCTGGACTTTAAGAAGAGAGAACCAGCTCGTTTATCTGGTGGCCAAAAACAGCGGGTGGCCATTGCAGGAGTTGTTGCCTTGAGACCAGCTATTTTAATTCTGGACGAGGCTACAAGTATGTTGGACCCCGAGGGACGAAGAGAACTGATTCAGACAGTTCAAGAGATTCGAAAAGACAACCAGATGACAGTCGTCTCCATTACACATGATTTAGAAGAAGTTGCGATGAGTGACCGTGTCTTGGTCATGAAAAAAGGCCAAGTGGAGTCAACCAGTAGCCCAAGAGAACTTTTTTCTCGGGCTGACCTTGACCAGATAGGGTTGGATGAGCCTTTTACTAATCAATTGAGAGAATCTTTGAGAGAGACTGGTTATCGGTTGCCGGATGGCTATTTGACAGAAGGAGAGCTAGAGGACAAGTTATGGGAATTACTCTAGAAAATGTGAGCTTTACTTATCAAGAGGGGACTCCCCTATCTTCATCAGCCTTGACTGATGTTTCTTTGACGATTGAGGATGGTTCCTATACAGCTTTAGTAGGGCACACAGGTAGTGGGAAATCAACGATTTTACAGCTTTTAAATGGTCTATTGGTACCAAGTAAGGGTTTTGTTCGAGTTTTCGATACCGTCATTACCCCTACATCAACAAATAAAGAAATTCGTCAGATTCGAAAGCAGGTTGGTCTAGTGTTTCAATTTGCTGAAAATCAGATTTTCGAAGAGACTGTTTTGAAAGATGTTGCATTTGGACCGCAAAATTTTGGAGTTTCTGAGGAAGAGGCCAAGAAAATTGCGCGTGAAAAGTTAGCCTTGGTAGGCATCGATGAGTCACTCTTTGAGCGCAGTCCTTTTGAACTTTCGGGTGGCCAAATGAGACGTGTGGCTATAGCAGGTATGCTAACGATGGAGCCAACTGTCTTGGTTTTGGATGAGCCGACAGCAGGGCTAGATCCTTTGGGCAGAAAAGAATTGATGACCTTGTTTAAAGAACTCCACCTTTCTGGAATGACAATCGTTCTGGTAACGCATTTGATGGATGATGTAGCTGCATATGCTGATCAGGTCTATGTTATGGAAAAGGGACGTTTGGTCAAAAGTGGTAAACCGAGCGAAGTTTTCCAAGATGTAGACTCTATGGAAAAGGTGCAGTTAGGTGTGCCTAAAATCACAGCCTTTTGTAAGCGTTTGGCAGATAGAGGTGTAGCTTTTAAAAAACTGCCAATCAAGATAGAGGAGTTTAAGGAGTCGCTAAATGGATAGTATGATTTTAGGGCGTTATATACCAGGAGATTCCATCATTCATCGCTTGGATCCACGTAGTAAATTACTTGCCATGATCCTGCTGATTTTGATTGTATTTTGGGCCAATAATCCTCTCACCAATCTCGTTCTGTTTGTAGCGACAGGTATATTTATCGCTTTGTCAGGCGTTTCTCTCTCATTTTTCGTTCAGGGATTAAAATCCATGTTCTTCTTGATTGCTTTTACGACTCTTTTTCAGCTCTTTTTTATTTCAAGTGGAAATGTCCTATTTGAGTTTTCTTTTATAAGAATAACGGATTATGCTTTGCAACAAGCAGGAATCATTTTCTGTCGTTTTGTGTTGATTATTTTCTTTTCAACCTTGCTAACCTTAACGACCATGCCTTTGAGTCTGGCAGCTGCAGTTGAAGCTCTTTTAGCACCGATGAAACGCGTGAAAGTTCCCGTTCATGAAATTGGCCTCATGTTATCAATGAGTTTGCGTTTTGTTCCAACATTGATGGATGACACGACGCGAATTATGAATGCTCAGAAAGCCCGTGGAGTTGACTTTGGTGAAGGCAGCATCGTTCAAAAAGTAAAGGCTATGATTCCAATTTTAATTCCTCTTTTTGCGACGAGCTTAAAGCGTGCAGATTCATTGGCAATAGCGATGGAAGCGCGTGGTTATCAAGGAGGAAAGGGTAGAAGTCAGTATAGACAGTTGAGATGGAGTCAAAAGGATACACTGGCAATTCTTGTGATTTTGGTACTGGGATGTTTCTTATTTTTCTTAAAATCTTAGTAGGTTTGTAGGATTGATAAGAAGCTCACAGTAGCAGGTTTTTAGTATAAAGGTAGGAATATGAACCGTTTTAAAAAATCAAAATATCTAATCATCGTTTTTGTCACAGTTTTGGCAGTTTCTGTTCTATTAGTGACAACCTATTCAAGCGCTATTGTGACGAAACTAGGAGATGGGATTTCCTTAGTAGATAGAATTGTTCAGAAACCCTTTCAGTGGTTTGATACTTTCAAATCAGATTTGGGACATTTGACGCAGACTTACAATGAAAACGAAAGTCTAAAAAAACAGCTTTATCAACTAGAGGTGGAGTCTAATCAATCAGAAAGTTTAAAAAATGAAAATGAACAATTACGTCAGTTGCTGGATATGAAGTCAAAATTGCAGGCTACAAAAACCATTGCAGCAGATGTGATTATGCGAGCTCCAGTATCTTGGAAACAAGAGTTAACAATTGATGCGGGAAGTTCAAAAGGAGCTTCTGAAAATATGTTGGCCATTGCAAACGGGGGTTTGATTGGTAGTGTTTCAAAGGTGGAGGATCATTCAACAACGGTCAATCTATTGACAAACACCGAAAATTCAGATAAAATTTCTGTTAAAATCCTGCATGGTTCTACTGAAATTTACGGGATTATCGTTGGTTATGATAAGGAATCTGAACTGCTTAAAATTAGTCAATTAAACAGCAACAGCGACATTAGCGCGGGAGACAAGGTGACTACAGGGGGGCTCGGAAACTTTAATGTTAAGGATATCCCTGTTGGAGAGGTTGTTGCTACAACACACAGCAGTGATTATCTAACAAAGGAAGTAACAGTCAAGTTAAGTGCTGACACCAAAAATCTTCATGTGGTAGAGTTAGTGGGGAATTAGCAATGAGACTGTTAAAACAAATTGGTATTTTCTTTTTACTCCCTTTTGTCGTACTAATTGATGCACATATTGGACAATTAGCGGGATCCTTCTTCCCTCACTTTCATTTAGCAAGTCATTTTCTGTTTTTATTTCTCTTGTTTGAGACAATTGAGGTTTCAGAATATCTCTATCTAGCTTATTGCTGTATAGCGGGTTTGGTGTACGATATCTATTTTTTCCACTTGATAGGAATTGCAACACTTCTATTTATCTTGATAGGAGCTTCGCTCCATAAATTTAATAGTGTAATTTTGCTAAACCGTTGGACAAGAATGTTAACAATAGTTGTGATGAGTTTCCTATTTGATATGGGGGGCTATCTCCTTGCTCTTGCTATGGGATTGACAGTAGAATCGATGCCAGTTTTCATCGTCTATAGCCTTGTCCCATCAATGATTTTAAACTTTTTATGGATGCTTATTTTCCAATATATTTTTGAAAAATGTTATCTATAAGAAAGAAATAAAAATGTAACAAAGGCGTAATATTTATTATGTCTTTTTTTGGTATACTAGTAATGTCTTAAATAGAAGGAGTATCTACACAATATGAAGAAAAAAATCTTAGCGTCACTTTTGTTAAGTACAGTATTGGTTTCACAAGCGGCGGTATTGACAACTGTCCACGCTGAAACAACTGATGAAAAGATTGCTGCTCAAGATAGTAAGATTAGTAATTTGACATCTCAACAAAAAGAAGCTCAAAAACAAGTAGATGAAATCCAAACGCAAGTTACAGCTATCCAAACTCAACAAACGAACTTGGAAGCTGAGAACGAAACTCTACAAGCTGAATCTAAAAAACTTGAAGGAGAAATTACAGAGCTTTCTAAGAATATTGTTGCTCGTAATGAATCTTTGGAGAAACAAGCACGTAGCGCACAAACAAACGGTGCCGCAACTAGCTACATCAATACAATTGTAAATTCAAAATCAATTACAGAAGCTATTTCACGTGTTGCAGCCATGAGCGAGATTGTATCAGCTAACAACAAAATGTTGGAACAACAGAAAGCTGATAAGAAATCTATCGCTGAAAAACAGGTTGCAAATAATGAAGCAATCAACACTGTTATTGCGAACCAACAAACGCTTGCAGACGATGCACAAGCATTGACAACAAAACAAGCAGAGTTGAAAGTTGCTGAGTTAAACCTTGCTGCAGAGAAAGCTACTGCAGAAAGTGATAAAGCTACTTTATTGGAACAAAAAGCAGCAGCAGAGGCAGAAGCAAAAGCAGCAGCTGAAGCAGAAGCGGCTTATAAAGCACGTCAAACAAGTCAACAACAATCAGTTGTTGCTTCTGGAAATACAACACTTTCAGATCAAGTGCAAGCAACTTCAAGCTCTTCATCAGATGATGATTCAAGCTACACTCCAGCACCTGCTCCAACTCCAACAAGACAGCGTCCAACATACAGTACAAATGCTTCAAGTTATCCAACTGGAGAATGTACTTGGGGAGCTAAAACATTAGCACCTTGGGCTGGAGATTACTGGGGTAACGGAGCGCAGTGGGCTACAAGTGCAGCAGCTGCAGGATTCCGTACAGGATCAACTCCACAAGTTGGTGCGATTGCATGTTGGAATGACGGTGGATATGGACACGTAGCGGTTGTTACAGCAGTTTCATCATCAACTAGCATTCAAGTATCAGAATCAAACTATGGTGGAGATCGTACAATCGGTAACAAACGTGGATGGTTCAACCCAACTACAACTTCTGAAGGTTACGTAACATACATCTATCCAAACTAATGAATGAAATAAAGAGGCTCGATTTGAGTCTCTTTTCTTTTTTAGTCTTAAGTTAGGCTAAAAACTAGCAAAACCACTTGAAAATATGGCTAAAATGTGATAAAATGAAACTTGTCGTGTAAACGATAATACTCATTCTTGATGAATTGTGAAACTGTTGCCCTCGGGTCGTTTTGCAAGTTGAAGTCGAGGAGAGGAAAAAAACAAAAAGGAGAAATACTCATGGCAGTAATTTCAATGAAACAACTTCTTGAGGCTGGTGTACACTTTGGTCACCAAACTCGTCGCTGGAACCCTAAGATGGCTAAGTACATCTTCACTGAGCGTAACGGAATCCACGTTATCGACTTGCAACAAACTGTAAAATACGCTGACCAAGCATACGACTTTATGCGTGATGCTGCAGCTAACGATGCAGTTGTATTGTTTGTTGGTACTAAAAAACAAGCTGCTGACGCTGTTAAAGAAGAAGCAGAACGTTCAGGTCAATACTACATCAACCACCGTTGGTTGGGTGGAACTCTTACTAACTGGGGAACTATCCAAAAACGTATTGCTCGTTTGAAAGAAATCAAACGTATGGAAGAAGAAGGAATCTTCGACGTTCTTCCTAAGAAAGAAGTTGCACTTCTTAACAAACAACGTGCACGTCTTGAAAAATTCTTGGGTGGTATCGAAGACATGCCTCGTATCCCTGATGTAATGTACGTAGTTGACCCACATAAAGAACAAATCGCTGTTAAAGAAGCTAAAAAATTGGGTATCCCAGTTGTAGCGATGGTTGACACAAACACTGATCCAGACGATATCGATGTAATCATCCCAGCTAACGATGACGCTATCCGCGCTGTTAAATTGATCACAGCTAAATTGGCTGACGCTATCATCGAAGGACGTCAAGGTGAGGACGCAACAGCAGTTGAAGCTGAATTTGCAGCTTCAGAAGCTCAAGCTGACTCAATCGAAGAAATCGTTGAAGTTGTAGAAGGCGACAACGCTTAATTCATATAAATAGTAATTACCTAGGAGGGCGGGGCCTAGCCCAGCTCTCCTATTTTTAAAAAATATAGGAGAATCAAAATGGCAGAAATTACAGCTAAACTTGTAAAAGAGTTGCGTGAAAAATCTGGTGCCGGTGTTATGGACGCTAAAAAAGCGCTTGTAGAAACAGACGGTGATATCGAAAAAGCGATCGAATTGCTTCGCGAAAAAGGTATGGCGAAGGCAGCTAAGAAAGCTGACCGTGTTGCTGCAGAAGGTTTGACTGGTGTATTTGTTAATGGTAACGTTGCAGCAGTAGTTGAAGTAAATGCTGAAACTGACTTCGTTGCGAAAAACGCTCAATTCGTTGACTTGGTAAACGCAACAGCTAAAGTAATTGCTGAAGGAAAACCAGCGAACAACGAAGAAGCTCTTGCTTTGACAATGCCTTCAGGTGAAACTCTTGAAGCTGCATATGTATCTGCAACAGCTACAATCGGTGAAAAAATCTCATTCCGTCGTTTTGCTTTGCTTGAAAAAACAGATGCACAACACTTCGGAGCATACCAACACAATGGTGGCCGTATCGGTGTTATCTCTGTTATTGAAGGTGGAGACGAAGCTCTTGCTAAACAAATCTCAATGCACATTGCTGCGATGAAACCAACAGTTCTTTCTTACAAAGAATTGGATGAGCAATTCGTTAAAGATGAGTTGGCACAATTGAACCACGTAATCGACCAAGATAACGAAAGCCGTGCAATGGTTGGTAAACCAGCTCTTCCACACTTGAAGTATGGATCAAAAGCACAATTGACTGATGAAGTGATTGCTCAAGCTGAAGCTGATATCAAAGCTGAGTTGGCTGCAGAAGGCAAACCAGAAAAAATCTGGGACAAAATCATCCCAGGTAAAATGGACCGCTTCATGCTTGACAACACTAAAGTTGACCAAGCATACACACTTCTTGCACAACTATACATCATGGATGACAGCAAGACAGTTGAAGCTTACCTTGAATCAGTAAATGCTTCAGTAGTTGAGTTCGCTCGCTTTGAAGTTGGTGAAGGTATTGAGAAAGCTGCAAACGACTTTGAAGCAGAAGTTGCAGCTACAATGGCAGCAGCCTTGAATAACTAATAGAAAAGGAAGCAAATTGCTTCCTTTTTCTTTTTGTCTAGAGAGTAGAGTCTGTATGAGTAAACAAAAAGCCCTTTAATAAGGGCTAAGTGCATTTAGGAGGCTACACTTCAAATTCATAGAGTGCTGTAGACAAATAACGTTCGCCGTTATCTGGTGCTAAAG
Source organism: Streptococcus oralis (assembly GCF_023109195.1). GTDB lineage: Bacteria > Bacillota > Bacilli > Lactobacillales > Streptococcaceae > Streptococcus > Streptococcus oralis_BV. The sequence continues at coordinate 1,487,435 of NZ_JALDUB010000001.1, read as the reverse complement.
CAAGTACTTTCTTACCTGTACCTAATTTCTTGGCAACCTCAATTGCCCCGTAAATCGCTGCAGCTGAAGAAATCCCAACAAGGAAGCCTTCTTTTCCACCAATTTCACGGCCAAGTGCTAAAGCATCATCTGACGTTACGCGGACGATACCATCATAGGCCTTTGTATCAAGTGTTTCAGGAATAAATCCAGCTGAGATACCTTGAATTTTGTGAGGTCCTGGTTTTTCACCAGACAAGATAGCTGACTCGTCTGCCTCAACTGCATAAACTTGAATGTTTGAATTTGCTGCTTTAAGAGCGTGAGAAACACCTGAGATCGTTCCACCAGTACCAACACCACCCACAAAAGCATCTAGTCCATCAGAACCGAAAGCAGCCAGTATTTCAGCTCCTGTTGTTCTTTCGTGTACTTCTGGGTTAGCTGGATTATTAAATTGGAGTGGAAGGAAGCCGTCACGTTCAGCGGCGATTTCCTGAGCTTTAGCAATAGCTCCTTTCATTCCTTCGCTACCAGGAGTGAGGACGAGTTCAGCACCATAGGCTTGGATAATCTTACGTCGTTCCACACTCATTGTTTCAGGCATGACGATAACAACTTTATATCCTTTAGCGGCACCGACCCATGAAAGACCGATACCAGTGTTTCCACTCGTTGCTTCAACAATGGTAGCACCCGGTTTTAGAATACCATCTTGTTCCGCTTTTTCAATCATGCTAAGGGCAATGCGGTCTTTTACTGACGATCCAGGGTTAAAAGCTTCTAGTTTAACATAGACGTCTGCAGCACCCTCTGGAACAATGTTGTTAAGTTTAACAATCGGTGTTTGTCCGATTAGTTCAGTGATATTGTTATAAATAGCCATAGATATACCTCTTTGTATAAGATGATACTAGTATAACGCGCTTAAGGCTATTTGTAAAATATAGAAATTCTATCAAAGTGATAGGATTTTTTTATATCAAAGGTCTAAGCCATTAATTTTTAATCGATTGTGATAAGCCAATTCTAATAAATAGGTGTAAAGAGGGAGGATGTCCGTTTTTTTAGGGAATTCAAATTTATGGAAACTCAGATGCTCATTATGTGCTTTTAGAAAGACATTTTCTAAGTAAGTGATTGTAATCTCACTATCATCTATACCTGCTCCAGCAGTTTCCATTTCAACGTTTACAATGTTCATCAAAAAGAGTGACTTAACAGACACCTTGCGACCAGTGGCTCCTTGCTTATCTGTAAAAATAATACGGATATTTGTAAAGATAATTGAATCGCGAATAAGTTTATATCCACTTTGAATTTCTTCATTCTCTAGTAGATATTGTCCATATTCTTTAATAAGAGTCTCTTTGTTCTCCTCGCTAAAGTTTCCAGCAAGTCCTTGAATAAATTTCCCAAAAGCCATAATTTCTCCTTCGTTTACACTAGGTTTACAGGGACTTCAACTTCTCGTAAACCTTGATCTGTTAAAGTAACCTTTCCATTAAAGAACTCAACAAGAGCAGCTTTGATCTTTTCTTTCTCTTCCTTATCAACATAGATCATTGTAGCAATTTGATCTGTAAAGTTTGTATCCAGCTCCATGAGATGATGCTCTTTAAGGAAATTGCCATATTCTTGATACTGAGCGTAAGACATCTGAATGGCTATACCAGCCTGTTCTTTGATTTCAATAATGCCAATTTCTTTGACAGCCAAGGCCACACTACCTGCATAAGCACGAATCAAACCGCCAGCACCTAGTTTGATGCCACCAAAGTAGCGTGTCACTACCACACAGAGATTGGTTAAATTATGATTTTCTAAGACACCCAGCATAGGGACTCCAGCAGTACCACTAGGTTCCCCATCATCACTCGTACGCTTGATCTCACTGCGTTCCCCAATAATAAAAGCAGAGCAGTTATGGGTGGCTTTGTAGTGTTCTTTTTTGATAGCAGTGATAAAGTCACGAGCTTCTTCTTCACTATAGACACGCTTGGCATAACAGATAAAGCGTGATTTTTTGATTTCTTCTTGGACCTGCCCATCCTCTTTAATTGTTCTAAATTCCATGATTTAATTGTACTAAAAAATTACCTAAAGTGCTAGATTTTTACGAATAAAGAAGTATGAAAGTAAATCCAAATTACCTCGGTCGCTTGTTTACTGAGAAAGAATTAACAAAAGAAGAATGTCAGATGGCTGAGAAACTTCCAGCAATGAGAAAAGAGAAAGGGAAACTGTTTTGTCAACGTTGTAATAGTAGTATTCTAGAAGAATGGCATTTGCCTATTGGTGCCTACTATTGTAGGGAGTGTTTGCTGATGAAGCGAGTCAGGAGTGATCAAGCCTTATACTATTTTTCGCAGGAAGATTTTCCAAAGCAAGATGTTCTCAAATGGCGTGGTCAGTTAACCCCTTTTCAGGAAAAGTTATCAGAGGGGTTGATTCGAGCAGTCGAAAAGAAAGAACCGACTTTAGTTCATGCTGTGACGGGTGCTGGAAAGACAGAGATGATTTATCAAGTTGTAGCTAAAGTGATTGATGATGGTGGTGCAGTTTGTTTGGCAAGCCCTAGAATTGATGTATGTTTAGAACTGTATAAGCGACTGCAGAATGACTTTGCTTGCGATATAGCGCTACTCCATGGCGAATCAGAGCCCTATTTTCGAACTCCCTTAGTAATTGCAACAACTCATCAGTTATTAAAATTTTATCATTCTTTTGATTTGTTGATAGTGGATGAGGTAGATGCCTTTCCTTATGTTGACAACACTATGCTTTACTATGCTGTAAAGAATAGTGTAAAGGAGGATGGATTAAGGATATTCCTTACAGCAACTTCTACAGATGAGTTAGATAGGAAGGTTCGCACAGGAGAATTAAAACGATTAAGCTTGCCGAGACGGTTTCATGGAAATCCTTTGATTATTCCTAAACCAGTTTGGTTATCGGATTTTAATCGCTGTTTAGAGAAAAACCAATTGTCAACCAAGTTAAAGACCTATATTGAGAAACAGAGAAGAACAGGTTATCCTCTGCTGATTTTTGCATCAGAGATTAAGAAAGGCGAAAAACTAAAAGAAACACTACAGGTGTATTTCCCAGATGAGAAAATTGGTTTTGTATCTTCTGTCACAGAAGATCGATTAGAGCAAGTACAAGCTTTTCGAGATGGAGAACTGACAATACTGATTAGTACAACAATATTGGAACGCGGGGTTACCTTCCCTTGTGTGGATGTTTTCGTAGTAGAAGCTAATCATCAACTCTTTACCAAGTCTAGTTTGATTCAGATTGGTGGTCGAGTTGGGCGTAGTATGGACAGACCAACTGGTGAGTTGCTCTTCTTTCATGATGGATTAAATACTTCCATCAAGAAGGCAATCAAGGAAATCAAGCAGATGAACAAGGAGGCGAGATTATGAACTGTTTACTATGTGGCCAGACTACAAAGAGTGAGCTGACTTTTAGTAGTCTTTTCTTTTTGAAGAATGAGAGCAGTTATCTTTGCTCAGCTTGTGCTTCTACTTTTGAGAAGATTGGTGAAGATCATTGTCCAAACTGTATGAAAACAGGCATGTCAACTAAGTGTCAAGATTGTAAACTTTGGTGTAAAGAAGGAATTCAGGTTGATCATAAGGCAATCTTTACCTATAATCAAGCTATGAAAGACTTTTTCAGTCGATATAAGTTTGATGGCGATTTTTTGCTTAGAAAGGTTTTTGCTTCTGTTCTTGCTGAGGAGCTGAAAAAGTATAGAGGATATCAATTTGTGTTGATTCCCCTAAGCCCTGAAAGATTGCTTGAGAGGGGGTTTAACCAAGTCGAAGGTTTGGTTGAGGCAACAGGCTTTTCTTTTAAAGATATATTAGGAAAAAGAGAAGAGAGCGCTAGTTCTTCTAAAAGCCGTTTGGAAAGGTTAGCTACTGAAATTCCATTTTTTATTAAAGATGGTATCTCATTTCCTAAGAAGATTTTGCTGATTGATGACATCTATACAACAGGGGCAACTGTGAATCGTGTGAAACGACTTTTGGAAGAAGCAGGTGCTTTGGAAGTTAAAACTTTTTCCCTTGTAAGATGAGGAAAAAATTTGCAAAACGAAAATGAAAGCGTTATAATATAATTAGAAAAACAAAAATGTTTAGAAAGAAGGTACTTATATGATTAAATATAGTATCCGTGGTGAAAACCTAGAAGTAACAGAAGCAATTCGTGATTATGTAGTTTCTAAACTCGAAAAGATCGAAAAGTATTTCCAACCTGAGCAGGAGTTGGATGCACGTGTGAACTTGAAAGTTTACCGTGAAAAAACAGCAAAGGTTGAAGTAACAATTCCGCTTGGATCTATCACTCTTCGTGCTGAAGATATTTCTCAAGATATGTATGGTTCTATCGATCTTGTAACAGATAAAATTGAACGTCAGATTCGTAAAAATAAAACTAAAATTGAACGTAAGAATAAAAATAAAGTTGCGACAAGTCAACTCTTTACAGATGCTCTAGTTGAAGATGCAAATGTTGTGCAACCAAAAGTCGTTCGTTCAAAACAAATTGATTTGAAGCCAATGGATTTAGAAGAAGCCCTTCTTCAAATGGATTTGTTGGGGCATGATTTCTTCATCTATGTAGATGTAGAAGATCAAACAACTAATGTTTTGTATCGCCGCGAAGATGGTGAAGTCGGCTTGTTAGAAGTGAAAGAATCATAAAATAGAATTTTTAAAGTGGTTTACACCAGTGTAAACCACTTTTGTATTGCATCATTATAAAAGGTATAAATGGGGGCAGTTATGAAAGACGTGGTGATTGTTTCGGCAGTACGAACTCCAATAGGCTCCTTTGGAGGGAGTTTGAAGAATGTTTCAGCTGTTGATTTGGGAGCTTTGGTTATTAAGAGTGCTTTGGAAAAAGCCAATGTCAAACCAGAGCAAGTAGACGAAGTGATTATGGGGAATGTCCTAGGCGCAGGTTTAGGTCAAAACGTAGCTCGTCAAATGAGCGTTCATGCAGGACTCCCTGAATTTACACCAGCCTTTACTATCAACAAGGTTTGTGGTTCCGGTTTGAAGGCCGTGCAGTTGGCTGCTCAAGCGATTCGATGTGGCGATGCAGATATTATCGTAGCTGGTGGTGCAGAAAACATGAGTCAGGCGCCATACGTTTTGCCAAGTTTCCGTTGGGGCGGCCGTATGGGCGATTCGAAAGTGGTAGATACCATGATTAAGGACGGTTTGTCTGATGCCTTTAACGAATACCATATGGGGATTACAGCCGAGAATGTGGCTGAAGAATATGGTATCAGTCGAGAAGAGCAAGATGCTCTTGCTTTAGAGTCACAAAAACGAGCAGTTGCAGCTATAGAATCTGGACGCTTTAAAGAAGAGATTGTGCCAGTTGTCATTCCTCAACGCAAAGGCGATCCTATCATTTTTGATACAGATGAATATCCTAGAAAAGATACTAGCTTGGAGAGTTTATCTAAGCTAGGTCCTGTTTTCAAAAAAGACGGTTCTGTCACAGCAGGAAATGCTTCAGGAATCAATGACGGGGCGGCAGCTGTCTTGGTCATGAGTGCTGAAAAAGCTGAAGAATTTGGACTTCCAGTCATTGCTCGCATTCGTTCGTATGCAAGTGTAGGTTTGGATCCTAAGATGATGGGATGTGGACCGATTTATGCGACTCGCGAGGCTCTTGAAAAAGGCAATTTGACAGTTGATGATCTCGACTTGATTGAGTCAAATGAAGCTTTTGCTGCTCAGGCTTGTGCGGTTGGCAAAACACTTGGTTTCAACACAGATATTGTCAATGTCAATGGTGGCGCCATTGCTCTTGGTCACCCAATTGGGGCCTCCGGTTGCCGTATCCTAGTAACGCTGGTACATGAGATGATGAAACGAGATGCTAAAACTGGGTTAGCAACTCTCTGTATCGGAGGAGGGATGGGGACTGCCCTTATCGTGGAACGTTAGGTGTTAGTGATCTGAACACGTGGGTAGGAGGGTGATGATCCCCTCCTCCTTTTGTGTCTGAGGTTAGAGAAATGAAGGGCTTGCATCTTTTAAAAGGTCGCTTTTTAAGGGTTTTTATGATATAATAATGCGCAAGAGGTTTAGAATGAAAAAAAATAATTTAATCCCGTTTTCTGCAGTCTTGCTAGGACTTGCAACTTTCGGAATCTTAACTTTGCTGATTATTTTTTCACATAATCTTGCTGTAACAATCACTGTTTTGTTTTTATTTGTACTGCTTTATTTGCTTTTATTCGTTTGGCAAAAAAAACAGTATGAAAAGAGCGAAATTGAACAAATCCAATATGTAAATCACCAAGCCGAAAATAGCTTGAGTACTTTGCTTGATCAAATGCCGGTGGGAGTCCTGAAATTAGACTTATCAAGCGGAGAAGTGGAATGGTTTAATCCCTATGCTGAGCTGATTTTAACTACTGAAGAAGGGGAAATTGATGTTGAGTTAATTCAAACCATCATCAAGGCTTCTGTTGGGAATCCAGGTTCGTATGCTACCTTAGGCGAAACACGATATGCTGTCCATATGGACAAGGCTTCAGGTGTTTTGTATTTCTTTGATGTTTCTGGAGAGTACGAAGCAACTGTCGAATTGGTAACTAGCCGTCCAGTCATTGGAGTCATCTCGGTAGATAACTATGATGATTTGGAGGATGCGACATCTGACTCCGATATCAGTCATATCAATAGCTTTGTAGCTAATTTTGTTTCAGAATTTGCTAGTAAGTATGCTATGTTCTCTCGCCGTGTGGGGATGGATCGTTTTTATGTATTCACAGATTACACAGTACTAGAGGAATTGATGAATGATAAATTCTCTGTTATTGATACTTTCCGAGAAGAATCAAAACAGAGGCAGCTAGCCCTAACTTTAAGTATGGGATTTTCTTATGGTGATGGAAACCATGAAGAGATAGGGAAAATTGCCTTGCTCAACTTGAACTTAGCAGAAGTTCGCGGTGGTGACCAGGTGGTGGTCAAGGAAAATAACGAAACCAAGAATCCTGTCTACTTTGGTGGAGGAACTGCTGCATCTATCAAACGTACTCGTACACGTACCAGAGCCATGATGACAGCCATTTCTGATAAGATTCGAAGTGTTGACCAAGTTTTTGTAGTCGGTCATAAAAATCTAGATATGGATGCTTTGGGCTCTGCTGTTGGTATGCAGTTGTTTGCAAGTAATATTATTGAGAACAGTTATGCTGTCTATGATGCAGACCATATGCCAGCAGATATCGAACGTGCTATTCAGTTCTTGAAGAAGGAAGATGTTACGAAGCTTTTATCTCTTACAGATGCGATGAAGTTAGTTACAAACCGTTCATTATTGATTCTGGTGGATCATTCCAAGACGGCTCTGACCTTGTCAAAAGATTTTTATGATTTGTTCACTCAAACTATTGTTATTGACCATCATAGACGTGATCAGGATTTCCCTGAGAATGCAGTCATCACCTATATTGAAAGTGGGGCAAGTAGTGCCAGTGAGTTGGTAACAGAATTGATTCAGTTCCAAAATTCTAAGAAGAATCGTTTGAGTCGTATGCAGGCCAGTGTTTTGATGGCTGGTATGATGCTGGATACCAAGAATTTCACATCTCGCGTGACGAGCCGAACCTTTGATGTGGCTAGCTATCTGAGAACACGGGGAAGTGACAGTATTGCTATCCAGGAGATTGCTGCGACAGATTTTGAAGAGTACCGTGAGGTAAATGAACTCATTTTACAAGGTCGTAAGTTAGGTTCAGATATCTTGATTGCCCGAGCTAAGGACTCAATGTCTTATGACACAGTTGTTATCAGTAAGGCTGCCGATGCTATGCTGGCTATGTCAGGTATTGAAGCCAGCTTCGTTCTAGCAAAAAATACACAAGGATTTATCTCTATCTCAGCTCGAAGTCGTAGTAAAATCAATGTGCAACGCATTATGGAAGAGCTGGGTGGTGGAGGTCACTTTAATCTAGCAGCTGCGCAAATCGAGGATATGAGTTTGTCGGAAGCAGGAGAAAAATTGACTCAACTAATCTTGGAAGAACTAAAGGAAAAGGAGAAAGAAGAATGAAAGTAATCTTTTTAGCAGATGTTAAAGGAAAAGGGAAGAAAGGCGAAATCAAGGAAGTGCCAACTGGCTATGCTCAAAACTTCCTGATTAAAAAGAATTTGGCCAAGGAAGCGACTGCTCAAGCAGTGGGTGAGTTGCGTGGAAAACAAAAATCTGAAGAAAAAGCTCATGCAGAGATGATTGCTGAAGCAAAGGCTATCAAGGCTAAGCTTGAAGCAGAAGAAACTGTTGTAGAGTTTGTTGAAAAGGTTGGACCAGATGGCCGTACATTTGGCTCTATCACTAACAAGAAAATTGCAGAAGAATTGCAAAAGCAGTTTGGTATTAAGATTGACAAACGCAATATTCAAGTGCAAGCACCAATTCGAGCAGTAGGTTTGATTGATGTACCAGTGAAAATCTATCAAGATGTTACAAGTGTCATCAATCTTCGTGTAAAAGAAGGTTAAGTTTACAACTTCTTGACAAGATTGTAAAAGGAAGGAAAGTCGGATGGCAGAAGTAGAGGAACTGCGAGTTCAACCTCAGGATATTTTAGCAGAACAATCTGTTCTGGGGGCTATTTTTATAGATGAGAGTAAGCTCGTTTTTGTCCGAGAATACATTGATTCTCGCGACTTCTTTAAGTATGCTCATCGGTTGATTTTCCAAGCGATGGTAGACTTGTCGGATCGTGGGGAAGCGATTGATGCGACGACAGTTCGAACGATTTTGGATAGTCAAGGGGATCTCCAAAATATTGGTGGCTTGTCTTACCTTGTTGAAATTGTCAACTCTGTACCAACTTCAGCTAATGCGGAATATTATGCTAAAATTGTAGCTGAAAAGGCTATGCTACGTCGCTTGATTTCCAAATTGACAGAGTCTGTCAACCAAGCCTATGAGGCTTCTAAGCCTGCAGATGAAATCATTGCTCAGGCTGAAAAGGGGCTCATTGATGTTAGCGAAAACGCCAATCGTAGTGGGTTCAAGAACATCCGAGATATTCTAAATATCAACTTTGGGAACCTAGAAGTTCGGTCACAACAAACAACGGATATCACTGGTATTGCAACGGGTTACCGTGATTTGGACCATATGACGACAGGTCTCCATGAGGAGGAGTTAATTATCTTAGCGGCGCGACCAGCGGTTGGTAAGACGGCCTTTGCTTTGAATATTGCTCAGAACATCGGGACCAAGTTGGACAAGACGGTAGCCATCTTTTCACTGGAAATGGGTGCAGAAAGCCTAGTAGACCGTATGCTAGCAGCAGAAGGTTTGGTGGAGTCTCATTCTATTCGTACTGGTCAATTGACTGATGAGGAGTGGCAAAAATATACCATTGCTCAAGGGAACCTAGCCAACGCGAGTATCTATATCGATGATACGCCAGGGATTCGGATCACGGAAATTCGTTCGCGTTCACGTAAACTGGCTCAAGAAACAGGCAATCTAGGCTTGATTTTGATCGACTACCTACAGCTTATTACAGGGACTGGTCGTGAGAACCGCCAACAAGAAGTCTCTGAAATTTCTCGTCAGTTGAAAATCCTAGCTAAGGAGCTAAAGGTTCCAGTCATTGCTCTCAGTCAGTTATCTCGTGGTGTGGAACAGCGTCAGGATAAGAGGCCAGTCTTGTCTGATATTCGTGAATCGGGTTCTATCGAGCAGGATGCGGATATCGTAGCCTTTCTGTACCGTGACGACTACTACGATCGTGCAGGTGAAGAAGAGGAAGGAATTCCAAATAACAAGGTAGAGGTTATCATCGAGAAAAACCGTAGTGGAGCTCGTGGAACGGTGGAATTGATTTTCCAAAAAGAATACAATAAATTTTCAAGTATCTCAAAGAGGGAGGCATAAAATGTCAGATGCATTTACAGATGTAGCCAAGATGAAAAAAATCAAAGAAGAAATCAAGGCACATGAGGGACAAGTCGTTGAAATGACTTTGGAGAATGGCCGTAAGCGCCAAAAAAATAGGTTGGGTAAGCTAATTGAGGTGTATCCATCTCTATTTATCGTTGAATTTGGGGATGTTGAAGGAGACAAACAAGCCAATGTCTACGTTGAATCCTTCACCTACTCAGATATCTTGACAGAAAAGAACTTGATTCGCTATCTAGACTAAGAATCCTAAAATGAAGTGAGCTTTGCTCACTTTTTTCTTTTTCTCCCGAATAGTATAAACGAGGGAAACCTCGGAAATTTATATTATTAAGGAGAATGAATGACGTTTTTTAAATCAGGAGTTAAGAAGAGTAGATGTACTCAGTTGAGTGTAGGGCTGGCTACTTTGTTCGTTACGAGTACCTTTTTGTTTGGTGGCGAATCGGTTCAGGCTGACAGTGTAGCGCGTGGAGATGACTATCCGCTTCACTACAAAAATGGTAGTGTTGAAATCGATCAGTGGCGGATGTATTCTCGCCAGTGTACCTCTTTTGCGGCCTTTCGTTTGAGTAGTGTAAATGGCTTTGAGATTCCTCCTGCCTACGGAAATGCGAATGAATGGGGACATCGTGCAAGGCGAGAAGGCTACCGTGTGGATACTAAGCCAGAAGTTGGGGCTATTGCTTGGTCGACAGAAGGTTATTATGGGCATGTGGCCTGGGTATCAAATGTATCGGGAGATACGATTGAGATCGAAGAGTATAATTACGGGGTTCGAGAAAAGTATAACCGTCGAAAAGTCAAGGCTAGTTCGATGACAGGTTTTATTCATTTCAGGGATTTATCCGCTAACTATAGTGTGAGTGAGGGTTCTCGTAACTCAGAGCTTCCGTCTAGTGGGACAATAGTATTCACGGGGAAATCGCCTATTATGGACCAACCATCAAGCACAGGAAAGGTTATTGATTACTATTATGCTGGTGAGAGTGTGAGTTATGATCAATTTCTTGAAAAGGATGGTTATAAGTGGCTCGGTTATCTATCCTACAGTGGTGCTAGAAGGTATGTGCAGTATGAAAAGTTAAGCAATACAGAGAATGGGTGGAAAAAAGAAGGAGGGAGTTGGTATTACCAAGAGAATGGTAAGCTAGCAACAGGATGGAAAAAAGTTAACAGCAATTGGTATCATTTAAAAGAAAATGGGGCCATGTCAACTGGCTGGGTTAAGGATGGCTCTCACTGGTATTACCTGAAGGCTTCGGGTGAGATGCAGACGGGATGGGTTAAAGACAAGGGAACTTGGTATTACTTAGAGGAATCTGGCCGGATGAAAGCTAGTCAATGGTTCCAAGTCTCGGGTAAACATTACTATGTCGATGCTTCGGGAGCCTTAGCTGTTAATACGATTATTGATGGCTACAGACTAGACAGTAATGGGGTAAGAATAGGAAGTGTTTCTTAAACATCATACAAGCTTTCTTCTTGTTCATAAAATTTTAAAATGGATATCGAATTAGTTGACGTTATTTAAATAGTATAATATAATAACATTAAAAATTATAAAGGGGCATTGTCTAATGGACAAGAAAAAAGTTATTTTAACAAGTTTAGCAAGTGCAGCTGTATTGGGTGCTAGTGTACTCGTTTCACAGCCTTCAGTAGTTAAGGCAGATGAAGGGAAAGCAGAAGAGCAGGCGGTTGCTCCTGCACAACCACAAGCTGGAACAGAAGGGGAGAGCGGTGCTCAAACTGAAAAGGGATCAGAAAACGCTAGTCCAGCTAATCCTGGTGCGACAAATCCAGCTAAGATGACCAAAGAAGAGTTGATGAAGGCTTTGGATGAACTTGAGGAACAGGCTATTAGTGATATTAAGGATAAGGAAGCAATTGAGGACAAAGAGGATGCAGCTGAAGCTGTGAAGGAATATATCGGTAAGATGTATATTTCAGATACTCTTGAGTCTGGAGAGCTCAGCTTAGATAATATCATCGCTGAATTGCCAGAAGGTGCAGAAGATAAGGCTGTGGTAACAGGTCCTGAAGTTCAAACTAATAAAAAATTATCTACTGAGGAGAAGACTCTACTAGACCAGGCTGAAAAAGATGCCAAAGAACAAGTTTCTCAAGCGACGGATGCCCTGGTTCAAGCCCTAGAATCTCTTGAAAATGCTGTAATTGAAGATATTAAAAAAGACGCTTCAATCACCGATAAAGAAGCGGCTATCAAAGAAGCCAAAGAAGAGATTGGTAAAGAAGATCTTTTGAAGGCTATCGCAGATGAGGAGCTGGGGATTGGGGATGTGATTGTAGACTGGCCAGCAGATACAAGCGAGCATAAAACAGTAGCTGAACCTGTATCAGAATTCACAGATGAAGACCAAGCTAAGTTAGACGAAGCTGATAAAGAGGCTCAGGTTGATGCAGCTAAAGTTCGCTCAGATTTAATCGCTACACTAGAAAAAATTGAAAAAGAGACAATCAACGACATCAACAAAGATGCCACTATCACTGATAAGGAAGCGGCGATTAAGGCAGCTAAAGAAGTGATTGGCAAGGATGCTATCTTGAAAGCCATCGAAGAAGGCGACATCGATGCCTCAGACTTATTGGCAGATTTCTTGGCAGAAGACAGTGATAAAGTGACACCAGCCGAAGCGAAGAACCAAGAAGATTTCTCAAGTCAAGACCAAGCTAAACTTGCTGTGGCATATAAGGAAGCGGTAGAAGAAGCTAAGAAAGAAGAAGAGGCTAAACAAGCTGTAGAAGCAAAGGCTCATAGTGAATTGTTGACTGCCCTTGAAGGTATCGAAAAATCAACCATTGACGACATCAACAAAGATGCCACTATCACTGATAAGGAAGCGGCGATTAAGGCAGCTAAAGAAGTGATTGGCAAGGATGCCATCTTGAAAGCCATCGAAGATGGAGATATTGAAGCGTCCGACTTGTTGGCAGATTTCTTGGCAGAAGACAGCGATCAGGTGACACCGGCCGAAGCAAAAACTCAATCTCAACTTTCAAGTCAAGACCAAGCTAAACTGGCTGCAGCGGACAAGGAAGCAGCTGAGGAAGCCAAGAAAGAGGAAGAAGCTAAGCAAGCTGCGGAAGAAAAAGCTCACAGCGAATTGTTGACAACTCTTGAAGGTATCGAAAAATCAACCATTGACGATATCAATAAGGATGCCACTATCACTGATAAGGAAGCAGCTATCAAAGAAGCTAAAGAAGTGATTGGCAAGGATGCTATCTTGAAAGCTATCGAAGAAGGCGACGTCGAAGCGTCCGACTTGTTGGCAGATTTCTTGGCAGAGGACAGCGATCAAGTAACACCAGCCGAAGCAAAAACTCAATCTCAACTTTCAAGCCAAGACCAAGCTAAGCTAGACGAAGCTGATAAAGAGGCTCAGGTTGATGCAGCCAAAGTTCGCTCAGATTTAATCGCTACCTTAGAAAAAATTGAAAAATCAACCATCGATGACATCAACAAGGATGCCACTATCACTGATAAGGAAGCAGCCATCAAAGAAGCTAAAGAAGTGATTGGCAAAGATGCTATCCTGAAAGCCATTGAAGAAGGTGACATCGAAGCGTCCGACTTGTTAGATGATTTATTGGCAGAAGACAGCGATAAGGTGACACCGGCCGAAGCGATGAGCCAAGACGATTTCTCAAGCCAAGACCAAGCTAAACTCGCTGCAGCGGACAAGGAAGCTGCGGAAGAAAATAGTAATGCGAAAAAACTTGAGCTAAGTAAATTAGAAGAGCAAGTTGCTAAGATTAAAGCGCAATTATCAAGTTTACAAGTTTCTGGTGACAAGAATAGTCAAGTCAAAGACTTGCAACAAGCTTTAGCAGACTATGAGGATGCTATTAAGACTCTAAGCAGTGTCATGTCGGCTGTTCTTGAAATTGAAGACTTTAAAGGTGGGGCGAACGCGGTAGAAGCTGCAACTGCAGAGTTGCCAGAATACAATAAAGGTGGAAACGCGGTAGAAGCTGCTGTAAATGAACTCCCAGCCTATGCAGAAAGTGGCGCTCCAGTCGTAGCGAACGTTCCAGCTTACGGAGAAAGCGGTGCCCCAATAGTAAACAATGCTCTGCCTTATGCAGAAAGTGGCGCTCCAGCCGTAGCGAATGTTCCAGCTTACGGAGAAAGCGGTACACCAATAGTAAACAACACTCTGCCTTATGCAGAAAGTGGCGCCCCAGCCCTAGCAAATGTTCCAGTTTATGCAGAAAGTGGTGCCCCAGCAGTAGCCAATATTCCAGCCTACGCTGAAAAGATTGAACCAGCAGTAAACGAAGTTCCAGAATATACTGGCAGTGTAGCTCCTTTGGCTACAAATCCTACTCTCGGAACGAAACAAGATCGTACCTACAAAGCGCCTGCAGCAACAGATGAACAATTCCTTCCAAATACGGGAAGCCAAGATGCTTCAGCAGTCGCATCACTAGGATTTGTTGGTCTCCTTCTTGGTTTGCTACCATTTGCAAAGAGAAAATTAAACAAATAAATCGCATGAAATCAATAAAAGAAAAGGATTTGAATGGTCCTTTTCTTTTTTATGGTGAAATAGGGACAAGTCCATGTTTTTCAGCTCTTTCCGATGGTATTTTTCCTTGCTTTCCTTTATAATGGGTGTATGGACAAGAAAAAATTATTATTAATTGATGGATCTTCAGTTGCTTTTCGAGCTTTTTTTGCGCTTTATCAGCAGTTGGATCGTTTTAAAAATGCTAATGGCCTTCATACCAATGCAATCTATGGCTTTCAACTCATGTTGAATCATGTCTTAGAGCGGGTTGAGCCCAGTCATGTTTTGGTTGCCTTTGATGCAGGTAAGACGACTTTCCGAACAGAGATGTATGCAGACTACAAGGGTGGCCGTGCTAAAACTCCAGATGAGTTTCGTGAGCAATTTCCCTTCATTCGTGAGTTGTTAGATCATCTTGGGATTCGCCATTATGAGTTGGCCCAGTATGAAGCCGATGATATCATCGGGACTCTAGGTCGTTTGGCTGAGAAGGATTCTTTTGATGTGACTATCGTCAGTGGAGATAAGGATTTGATCCAGTTGACGGACGAGCATACGGTGGTCGAGATTTCCAAAAAAGGTGTGGCTGAGTTTGAGGCCTTTACGCCGGACTATCTCATGGAAAAGATGGGCCTCACGCCAGCTCAGTTCATTGATCTTAAGGCCCTCATGGGGGATAAGTCTGATAATATCCCTGGTGTCACGAAAATCGGTGAAAAGACGGGTATCAAGCTCTTGCTGGAGCATGGTTCGCTTGAGGGTATTTATGAAAATATTGATGGGATGAAGGCTTCTAAGATGAAGGAAAATCTCATCAATGATAAGGAACAAGCCTTTTTATCGAAAACACTAGCGACCATTGAGACTCAGGCACCGATTGAGATTGGCCTTGATGATTTGGTCTATAATGGCCCAGATGTGGAAAATCTTGGGAAATTCTACGATGAGATGGGCTTCAAACAGCTCAAACAAGCTTTAAATATTTCATCAACAGATGTGCCTGAAAGTTTGGATTTCGCCATCGTTGACCACGTCAGTCAAGACATGCTGAGTGCCGACTCTATCTTCCACTTTGAACTCTTTGGTGAGAACTACCATACAGATGACTTGGTTGGTTTTGCCTGGTCCTGTGGGGATAAACTTTACGCTACAGACAAACTTGAGCTCTTGCAGGAGCCGATTTTCAAGGAATTTTTAGAAAAAACACCTCTGAAAGTGTATGAATTTAAGAAAGCGAAGGTTCTTTTAAATCGCTTGGGTTTGAACCTCCAGGCACCTGCTTTTGACAGTCGCTTGGCAAAATACTTACTCTCAACAGTCGAGAACAATGAAATCTCAACCATTGCGAATCTCTACGGTCAAACATACTTGGTCGATGATGAGACTTTCTACGGTAAGGGGGTCAAGAAAGCTATCCCTGAGAGAGAGAAATTCTTGGAGCACTTGGCTCGCAAGGTTGCTGTATTGGTTGAGACGGAGCCGGTTTTACTTGAAAAACTCAGTGAACATGGACAGTTAGACCTTCTCTATGACATGGAGCAACCTCTGGCTTTTGTCCTTGCTAAGATGGAAATTGCTGGGATCAAGGTCAAAAAAGAAACCCTACTTGAAATGCAGGCTGAAAATGAGGTCGTCATTGAGCAACTCACTCAAGAGATTTACGAACTGGCTGGTGAGGAGTTTAATATCAATTCACCTAAGCAGTTAGGCGTCCTTCTCTTTGAAAAGCTTGGTCTGCCTCTAGAATACACCAAGAAAACCAAGACAGGTTACTCGACAGCCGTGGATGTGCTTGAGCGACTAGCTCCTATTGCTCCGATTGTTAAAAAAATCCTCGACTACCGTCAGATTGCTAAGATTCAATCTACCTATGTGATTGGCTTGCAGGACTGGATTTTGGATGATGGTAAGATCCACACGCGCTATGTGCAAGATTTGACTCAGACTGGGCGTTTGTCTAGTGTGGATCCAAACTTGCAAAATATTCCTGTACGTTTGGAGCAAGGTCGTCTCATTCGTAAGGCTTTTGTTCCTGAGTGGGAGGATAGTGTGTTGCTCAGCTCGGACTATTCACAGATTGAATTGCGCGTTTTGGCTCATATTTCTAAAGATGAGCACTTAATTAAGGCTTTCCAAGAAGGAGCTGACATCCATACTTCAACGGCCATGCGGGTCTTTGGCATTGAACGTCCTGAAGATGTGACTCCAAACGACCGTCGTAATGCCAAGGCGGTAAACTTTGGAGTGGTTTACGGGATTTCAGATTTTGGTTTGGCAAACAATCTTGGTATTAGTCGTAAGAAGGCCAAAGCCTACATTGACACTTACTTTGAACGTTTTCCTGGAATCAAAAACTATATGGAAGAAGTGGTACGTGAAGCGCGTGATAAGGGATATGTAGAGACCCTCTTCAAGCGTCGTCGTGAGTTACCAGATATCAATTCGCGTAACTTCAACATTCGTGGTTTTGCAGAGCGGACTGCCATCAACTCTCCTATCCAGGGTTCGGCAGCAGATATTCTTAAGATTGCTATGATTCAGCTAGATAAGGCTCTAGTTGAAGGTGGCTATCAGACCAAGATGCTGTTGCAAGTGCATGATGAAATCGTCCTTGAGGTTCCGAAATCAGAACTAGCAGTCGTTAAAGTTTTAGTGAAACAAACCATGGAAGAAGCCATCCAGCTCAGTGTTCCACTCATTGCTGATGAGAATGAAGGAGCAACCTGGTACGAGGCTAAATAAGAAAGTTATGAAAGAGTTTGAAGCATTTGCCTTCAAACTCTTTTTCATAGGTTTCTGTAAGCAGTTTCCTTGACTTTTACTAGTATTTGCGTTACTATATTTCCATATAAGATATGGGAGTCTGTGTACAGTCTGAGAGGAAGTGTTAAACTTCGACCGCACCTGATCTGGGTAATGCCAGCGTAGGGAACGATACTTAGCCGAATTCTGCACCTTTTCCATATATGGAAGGGGTTTTCTTTTTGTCAAAGGGAAACCTGAGAAAAGGAGGTTTTTATGAAAGCAAGTCTTGCCTTGCAAGTCTTGCCCTTATCACAGGGGATTGATCGAATTGCTATTATCGATCAGGTGATTGCTTATCTGCAAGCTCAGTCCGTGACCATGGTGGTGACACCATTTGAAACGGTCTTGGAAGGGGAGTTTGATGAGCTTATGCGCATTCTCAAAGATGCACTAGAAGTGGCAGGGCGGGAAGCAGATAATGTCTTTGCCAATGTCAAAATAAATGTAGGAGAGATTTTAAGTATTGATGAGAAACTTGAAAAGTATACTGAGACGACACATTAGTCTATTGGGTTTTCTAGGAGTCTTGTCAATCTGGCAGTTAGCAGGAATATTCAAACTTTTACCCAAGTTTATCCTACCAACTCCCTTTGAAATTCTCCAGGCCTTTGTTCGTGACAGAGAATTTCTCTGGCACCATAGCTGGGCGACCTTGAGAGTGGCTATACTCGGACTAGTCTTAGGAGTCTTGATTGCCTGTATCATGGCTGTGCTTATGGACAGTCTGACTTGGCTCAATGATCTGATCTACCCTATGATGGTGGTTGTTCAGACCATTCCGACCATTGCTATAGCTCCTATCTTGGTCTTGTGGCTAGGCTATGGAATTTTGCCCAAGATTGTCTTGATAATCTTGACGACAACCTTCCCTATCATCGTCAGTATTTTGGATGGATTTAGGCACTGTGACAAGGATATGCTGACCTTGTTTAGTCTGATGCGGGCCAAGCCTTGGCAAATCCTTTGGCATTTTAAAATCCCGGTCAGCCTGCCTTACTTTTATGCAGGTCTGAGGGTCAGTGTCTCCTACGCCTTTATCACAACCGTGGTGTCGGAGTGGCTGGGAGGTTTTGAAGGACTAGGTGTCTACATGATTCAGTCTAAAAAACTGTTTCAGTATGATACCATGTTTGCCATTATTATTCTGGTGTCGATTATCAGCCTTCTCGGTATGAAGTTGGTCGATATTAGTGAAAAATACGTGATTAAATGGAAACGTACTTAAATAGAGCGTTTTAGAAAAAGAAAAGAGGAAATGAAAATGAAGAAAACATGGAAAGTGTTTTTAACGCTTGTAACAGCTCTTGTAGCTGTCGTACTGGTGGCTTGTGGCCAAGGAACTGCTTCTAAGGACAACAAAGAAGCAGAACTCAAAAAGATTGACTTTATCCTAGACTGGACGCCAAATACTAACCACACAGGGCTGTATGTTGCCAAGGAAAAAGGTTATTTCAAAGAAGCTGGAGTGGATGTTGACTTGAAATTGCCACCTGAAGAAAGCTCGTCTGACTTGGTGATCAATGGCAAGGCGCCGTTTGCTATCTATTTCCAAGACTACATGGCTAAGAAATTGGAAAAAGGTGCAGGAATCACTGCCGTTGCAGCTATCGTTGAGCACAATACATCTGGAATCATCTCACGTAAATCGGACAATGTCAGCAGTCCAAAGGACTTAGTTGGGAAGAAATACGGAACCTGGAATGACCCAACGGAGCTTGCTATGTTGAAAACCTTGGTAGAATCACAAGGCGGAGACTTTGAGAAGGTCGAAAAAGTACCAAACAACGACTCAAACTCAATCACACCGATTGCCAATGGTGTTTTTGACACTGCTTGGATCTACTACGGTTGGGATGGTATTCTTGCCAAATCGCAAGGCGTAGACGCTAATTTCATGTACTTGAAAGACTATGTAAAAGAGTTTGACTACTACTCACCAGTTATCATCGCAAACAACGACTATCTAAAAGACAACAAGGAAGAAGCTCGTAAAGTCATCCAAGCCATCAAAAAAGGCTACCAATATGCTATGGAACACCCAGAAGAAGCTGCAGATATCTTGATTAAGAATGCGCCTGAACTCAAGGAAAAACGTGACTTTGTCATCGAATCTCAAAAATACTTGTCAAAAGAATACGCAAGCGACAAGGAAAAATGGGGACAATTTGACGCTGACCGCTGGAATGCCTTCTACAAATGGGACAAAGAAAATGGTATCCTTAAAGAAGACTTGACTGACAAGGGCTTCACTAACGAATTTGTAAAATAATGACAGAAATTAGACTAGAACACGTCAGCTATGCCTATGGCGATGAAAAGATTTTAGAGGATATCAACCTACAGGTGACTTCAGGTGAAGTCGTTTCTATCCTAGGTCCAAGTGGTGTTGGAAAGACCACTCTCTTTAACCTAATCGCTGGGATTTTAGAAGTCCAGTCTGGGCGAATTGTCTTGGACGGTGAAGAAAATCCCAAGGGGCGCGTGAGTTATATGTTGCAAAAGGATCTACTCTTGGAGCACAAGACGGTACTTGGCAATATCATCCTGCCCCTCTTGATTCAAAAGGTGGATAAGGCGGAGGCCATTGCCCGAGCGGATGAAATCCTTGCGACCTTCCAGCTGACAACCGTACGGGATAAGTATCCTCACGAACTCAGTGGAGGGATGCGCCAGCGTGTAGCCTTGCTCCGGACCTACCTTTTCGGGCACAAGCTCTTTCTTCTTGACGAAGCCTTTAGTGCCTTGGATGAGATGACCAAGATGGAACTCCATACTTGGTATCTGGAGATTCACAAACAGCTGCAGCTGACGACCTTGATCATCACGCATAGCATCGAAGAGGCCCTCAATCTCAGTGACCGCATCTATATCTTGAAAAATCGTCCTGGGCAGATTGTCTCAGAAATTAAACTAGATTGGTCTGAAGATGAGGACAAAGAAGTTCAAAAGATTGCCTACAAACGTCAAATATTAGCAGAATTGGGATTAAATACGTAGCTTTTTAAGAAATTAGTATATATTAAATACAAGCGAAACCCTTGCTTGTATTTTTTGTTTCAAAGCTGATGAACATGCATGATTGGGCTTAATATTTAAAGAAATGGTAAGTTAATATAAAAATAATTAAATTTTAGTTGACATTTTGTAATGGAACTGTATAATATAATTGAACCATTATAGACAATAAGGAGGATAATGTGGTGAAAAAGAGAACTAGTAAACTCTTTCATGGCTTGATGGCCTTGCTACTAGTAGTGTCAGTTTTTCTACCTGCACTCAAAGTTAGCACTGTTGTTCAAGCGGAGGAACTACCAGCGAGCAGTTACACAATGAAAACTGTTTCAAAAATCAACAATAACAAACTTGTTGATGGCGCTAAGTACGGGGAAGGTAAATTCTATCTTCAACCAACTTATAGTTTCCCCAACGAAGTAACCCTCAAAGATGGGGATTACATGGTGTATCATGTTCCAAACGAATTTAAAATTGAAAAAGATTCTACTACGGAATTGAAAGCACCAGATGGACAAACAACTATTGCTGAATTGACAACTAGTAGAGCAGATAACACAGCTACTGTCAAAGTGACAAATGCTGCTTACTTTGCTAATTTGTCAGAGAACAAGGAGATTACTGCCCTGTTTACAGTCGTTTGGGCAGATAGTGTTAAACTAAACACTCCTTATCAAATTAATATCCCAGGTGACCAAGTTTACACTTTGACTCGTATCGTCCCAGATGATGACCCAACTGGATTTACTAAATGGGGAGTTCAAGACTCAGACGATCCTAACTATGTAAACTGGCGTATCCGTGTTAACCGCTATGCAAAATCTTACACAGGGGTTAAACTCGAAGATACGATTCCAGAAGGACAAGTTCTTGCAAGTGAAATTACTGGTTACTACTTTACTGAGTGGAACAAAGCTGAACCTCGTCCAAGACTAGAAGCTGCCCATGTCAACGTTGTTGATGGAAATCACTTTACAATCACTCCAAACGGTGATGGTACAATGGACGGACAAGGTCTCTATATCCTATATAAAACTCGTCTAACTGCTCCAGTTGACAATGCAACTAAAAAAGCATTTAACGATGTTAAAGCGACAACCGATCAAGAAACATTTGATGTTCATGGATTTGCTCCTTTGACAACTACAGAAGGTATCGGTTCAGGTGCGAAGTCTGATGAGGTTGAATTCCAAGTTAAGAAAAAACTTGAAGGAAAAACTCTTGAGGCAGATGCATTTACTTTCCAATTGATTGCTCCAGATGGTTCTGTAACTGAAGCTAAAAACGATGCTGAAGGAAAAGTTAAATTCCCAGCAGTTAAATTCTCTAATGAAGGTACATTCAAATACCAAATTAAGGAAGTAAATGACAACAAACCTGGCTATACATACGATGATTCAGTGCTTGAAGCAGAAGTTACTGTAGCAAACGTATATGGTCAAAAGATTGCAAGCGTTAAATATAAAGATTCTAAGAAAGAATTTACAAACACATACGCTGCTAAAGAAGCAAAACTTCAACTTGGAGCTAAGAAAGTCTTGAACGGTAAAGCTATTGAGGCTGGCCAATTTGAATTTGAGTTGAAAGAAAACGGAACAGTTCTCCACACTGTTTCAAACGATGCAAACGGTAAGATTCAATTCCCAGAACTTACGTTCACACAAGAAGAAACTCGTACATTCACTATCTCTGAAAAAGCAGGTACTGTAGCCGGAGTTGAATACGATCCGAATGCTTATGAAGTAAAAGTAGTTGTTACAGATAATGGACAAGGTCAACTTGTTGCAACTGCAACAGATGCAGACAACATTACTTTCACGAACGTTTATAAAGCTAAACCAACAAAAGCTACCATCACAGCTACTAAAGTCTTGAACGGTAAAGACCTAGAAGCTGACAAATACGAGTTTGAACTTAAAGAAGGTGACAAAGTCGTTGCGACAGCTAAAAACGCAGCAGATGGTACTGTGACTTTCAAAGATATTGATTACGCAGCAGCAGGTAAGCACACTTACACTATCTCTGAAAAAGCAGGTAGCGAAGGTGGTGTGACATACGACACTGCTACACATGAAGTAACAGTAAACGTTACAGATAACGGTCAAGGTCAACTTGAAGCAGCTGTTACAGGTAACAATCCAACCTTCACCAACACTTATAAAGCAACTCCAGCAAAAGCTACTATCACAGCTACTAAAGTCTTGGAAGGTAAAGCTCTTGAAGCTGATAAATACGAATTCGAACTTAAAGAAGGTGACAAAGTCGTTGCAACAGCTAAAAACGCTGCCGACGGTACTGTGACTTTCAAAGAAATTGAATACGCAACAGTAGAAAACCACACTTACACTATCTCTGAAAAAGCAGGTAGCGAAGCAGGTGTGACATACGACACTACTAAACACGAAGTGACTGTTAAAGTTGTTGACAACGGTGCAGGCAAACTTGTTGCGACTGTAACTGACAACAACCCAACCTTCACAAACACTTATGTTGCTTCTTCTACACAAGTAACCTTCACAGCTAAGAAAGTCTTGAAAGATAAAGAAAAAGATAAAGAACTTGCAGAAGGTCAGTTTAAGTTTGAACTTAAAGAAGGTGACAAATTAATCGAAACAGCGACAAACGCTGCAGACGGTACTGTTACTTTCAAAGCAATTAAGTACGCAGCAGCAGGTGAGCACACTTACACTATTACTGAAGTAAAAGGTAACGATGAGAATATCAAATATGATGAAAATTCTTACGAAGTGACAGTAAAAGTGACAGATAATGGTGCAGGTCAACTTGTAACAGAAGTTACAGGTAACAACCCAACAATCACTAACACGTATACTGAACCGAAAAAAGAAGAACCTAAGGAAGATCCTAAGGGTGAACAGCCTAAGGGAGATTTGCCAAATACTGGTGGATCAGACTTTACAGTATTCTCTACTATTCTTGGTCTAGTTCTTGCAGCTTTGGCAGGACTTGTATACCGTGCTAAAAAAGTTGACTAATCTCAACTTTGAATAACTAAAAAAGATGGCGACTGTTTTACGGTCCCATCTTTTTGTTTTGGATAGTTTATAATAATCTTCGCAACTCGTTCCCTTTTCCTTTAAAAAAATTAAAAATTTCGGTATAATAGTCAAAGATAGTCAAGGTTCAAAGAAGGAGTTTGATTTACTATGAGATTTAAAAATACATCAGATCATATCGAAGCCTATATCAAGGCTATTTTAGACCAGTCTGGTATCGTGGAATTGCAACGGAGCCAGTTAGCAGATACCTTCCAGGTTGTACCGAGCCAGATCAACTATGTCATCAAGACCCGCTTTACGGAAAGCAGAGGTTACTTGGTTGAGAGCAAGCGTGGTGGCGGAGGCTACATTCGCATAGGGCGGATTGAATTTTCCAGTCATCATGAGATGCTCCGCGATTTGCTTTACTCGATTGGTGAGCGAGTTAGTCAGGAGATTTATGAGGATATTCTCCAGCTTTTGGTGGAGCAGGACTTGATGACCAAGCAAGAGATGACCTTGCTGACTTCTGTAGCAACAGATCGTGTCCTAGGGGAAGAATCCTCAGTTGTCCGTGCCAATATGCTCCGACAGCTATTACAAGAGGTAGATAGAAAAGAGAAGTAAGATGAACTATTCAAAAGCATTGAATGAATGTATCGAAAGTGCCTACATGGTTGCGAGCCATTTTGGAGCTCGTTATCTAGAGTCTTGGCATTTATTGATTGCCATGTCCAATCACAGTTATAGTGTGGCAGGTGCGACTTTAAACGATTATCCATACGAGATGGACCGTTTAGAAGAGGTTGCGTTGGAACTGACTGAAACGAACTATAGCCAAGACGAAACTTTTACGGAATTGCCCTTTTCCCATCGTTTGGAGGTTCTCTTTGCAGAAGCAGAGTATGTAGCCTCAGTGGTCCACGCAAAGGTGCTAGGGACAGAGCATGTCCTCTATGCGATTTTGCATGACGGCAATGCCTTGGCAACTCGCATCTTAGAGAGAGCAGGTTTTTCTTACGAAGATCAGAAAGATCAGGTCAGAATTGCTGCTCTTCGTCGCAATCTAGAAGAGCGTGCAGGATGGACAAGAGAAGATCTCAAGGCTTTGCGTCAACGCCATCGCACAGTAACTGACAAGCAAAATTCCATGGCCAATATGATGGGCATGCCTCAAGCTCAAAGTGGTGGTCTAGAGGACTACACGCATGACCTGACGGAGCAAGCGCGTTCTGGCAAGTTAGAGCCAGTTATCGGTCGAGACAAGGAAATCTCACGTATGATTCAGATTTTGAGTCGGAAGACCAAGAACAATCCGGTCTTGGTTGGAGATGCGGGTGTCGGGAAAACAGCTCTGGCACTTGGTCTTGCTCAGCGTATTGCCAGCGGGGATGTACCTGCGGAAATGGCAAAGATGCGCGTTTTGGAGCTTGATTTGATGAATGTTGTTGCGGGGACACGTTTCCGTGGTGACTTTGAAGAGCGTATGAACAACATCATCAAGGATATCGAGGAAGATGGCAAAGTGATCCTCTTTATCGATGAACTCCACACCATCATGGGTTCTGGTAGCGGTATTGACTCGACTCTGGATGCGGCCAATATCTTGAAGCCAGCCTTGGCTCGTGGAACTTTGAGAACGGTTGGTGCCACCACTCAGGAAGAATACCAAAAACACATTGAAAAAGACGCAGCTCTTTCTCGTCGTTTTGCAAAAGTGACGATTGAAGAGCCAAGTCTAGCTGACAGTATGACTATTTTGCAAGGTTTGAAGGCTACCTATGAGAAACACCACCGTGTGCAAATCACAGATGAAGCTGTTGAAACAGCTGTTAAGATGGCGCATCGTTACTTGACCAGTCGTCACTTGCCAGACTCTGCTATCGATCTTTTAGATGAAGCGGCAGCAACAGTGCAAAACAAATCCAAGCAGGTGAAAGCAGACGAATCCGACTTGACTCCAGCTGACAAGGCCTTGATGGATGGCAAGTGGAAACAAGCTGCCCAGCTAATCGCAAAGGAGCAGGAAGTCCCTGTCTATAAAGACTTGGTGACAGAATCTGATATTTTGACCACCTTGAGTCGCTTGTCAGGGATTCCAGTTCAAAAACTGACGCAAACAGATGCTAAGAAATACCTGAACTTGGAAGCTGAACTACACAAACGTGTCATCGGCCAAGATCAAGCTGTTTCAAGCATTAGCCGTGCCATTCGCCGCAACCAGTCAGGTATTCGCAGTCACAAGCGTCCGATTGGTTCCTTTATGTTCCTAGGACCGACAGGAGTCGGTAAGACCGAATTGGCAAAGGCTCTGGCAGAAGTCCTCTTTGATGACGAATCAGCCCTTATCCGCTTTGATATGAGTGAGTATATGGAGAAATTCGCAGCTAGCCGTCTCAATGGAGCTCCTCCGGGCTATGTAGGCTACGAAGAAGGTGGGGAGTTGACCGAGAAGGTTCGCAACAAACCTTACTCCGTTCTCCTCTTTGACGAGGTAGAGAAGGCTCACCCAGATATCTTTAATGTC
Source organism: Streptococcus oralis (assembly GCF_023109195.1). GTDB lineage: Bacteria > Bacillota > Bacilli > Lactobacillales > Streptococcaceae > Streptococcus > Streptococcus oralis_BV. The sequence goes on along the minus strand of NZ_JALDUB010000001.1, from coordinate 1,461,609 downwards.
CTCTTGCAGGTTCTGGACGACGGTGTCTTGACAGATAGCAAGGGACGCAAGGTGGACTTTTCAAATACCATTATCATCATGACGTCAAACCTTGGTGCAACAGCCCTTCGTGATGACAAGACGGTCGGCTTTGGCGCGAAAGACATTCATTTTGACCAGGAAAATATGGAAAAACGCATCTTTGAAGAGTTGAAAAAAGCTTATCGACCAGAGTTTATCAACCGTATTGATGAAAAGGTGGTCTTCCACAGTTTGGATAGCGAACACATGCAGGAAATTGTCAAGATTATGGTAAAACCATTGATTGCTAGCCTAGCAGAGAAAGGCATCGACTTGAAACTGCAAGCTTCAGCGTTGAAGTTACTAGCAAGCCAAGGATATGATCCAGAAATGGGAGCTCGTCCACTTCGCAGAACACTGCAAACAGAAGTGGAGGACAAGTTGGCAGAACTTCTTCTTAAGGGAGAATTAGTGGCAGGCAAGACTCTCAAGATTGGTGTCAAAGCAGGTCAATTAAAATTTGATATTGCTTAAAAATGGAGAATCAGGAGCAGTCCTGATTCTTTTTTGCTACTTTTTTATAAAAAACGATAAAAAAGTATTGACAAAACAAAAATATAGTATATAATAAAAACATAGAAAATAAAAATATCAAAAATTATAAAAAGGTAAAACATTTATGAAAAAGAAAACAGCAGTGGTATTTGGGACCTTTGCCCCTCTCCATCAAGGGCATATCGATCTGATCCAGCGAGCGAAGCGTCAGTGTGACCAGGTCTGGGTAGTCGTTTCAGGCTACGAGGGAGACCGAGGGGAGCAGGTAGGTTTAAGTCTTCAAAAACGATTTCGCTATATCCGAGAGGCTTTTCGTGATGACGAATTGACCTCTGTCTGCAAGCTGGATGAGACCAACCTTCCCCGTTACCCTATGGGCTGGCAGGAGTGGTTGGACCAGATGTTAGCGGAGATTTCCTATGATGAAACCCAGCAAGAACTGACTTTCTTTGTGGGAGAAGAAGAATACCAGCAGGAGCTAGCTAAACGTGGATTTGGCACTGTCTTGCAAGAAAGAAAGTTTGGTATCTCAGCGACTATGATTCGAGAAAATCCAAGCAAATATTGGAAATACATCGCTCAACCCTTCCGTCGTCAGTTTACCAAGAAAGTCTTGATCATGGGAAGTGCCAGTAATGGGAAGACCACTCTGGCCAAGGATTTGGCAAGGTATTACGATGCACCCGTTAGTCTGGAGTACGCGCGTGAGTACCAGATCAAAAACAATGTCCGCGACGATGAATTGACTCCAAAGGATTACTACTATCTCCTGTTGGGACAGTATGACCAGACCTCCAAGTTAATCGACAGCAATGCCAATCGAGGTCTAGTGATAGCCGATACCAACTCCTTGGTAACCAAGGGCTACTATGACTATTATATGGAGACTGAGGATCAAGGGGACTTATCAGGAGAAACCTTTGACAATCTCTTTGTTTCAATCTTGGCTAAGGAAAAATGGGACTTGATTCTCTTTGTGCAGCCTGTTGGCTCCTATGTCAATGACGGATTTAGAGATATGACCATGGCAGAGGACCACATTCGCTACAGTTTTTCCCAGCATTTGGATCAGATGAGGGAGAGATACTTAACGACCATTCCACTAGTTTATCTAGCGGAGGATTATCTAGGCAATTATGAAGCAGCAAAAGTGGCTATCGATGCCATTTACCAAGCAGATTAGGAGAAAATTATGAAAACAGTAACTAAAAAAATCACACAATTTATCGAAAACTTTAACAATGTCCATGCTGAAGCCCGCAAGATCGGTTTTGCAGGGATCATGCGCCTGCTCTGGAAAGATCTCTTTGTCGGCCGTAGCCTTGTCCAGTGGTTATACCTCATCGCTCTGTCAAGTGTTCCCTTGATCTTGGAGTTTACACAAAATACGGAAAGTCATGACTGGTTGAGCTTGTTTGCATCCTGGACTGGGATTGTCTGTGTTATCTTGGTAGCAGAAGGGCGTGCAAGCAATTATCTCTTTGGGGCTATTAACTCGGCAATCTACTTGATCTTGGCCATGAATGCGACTTTTTATGGCGAAGTCTTGACGACCGTTTACTTCTTTGTCATGCAGCCGATTGGTCTCTATGCTTGGCTGTCCAACCGTATCAATGACCAAGGAAAACCAGAAGAATCCCACTTTGAAGCTAAGAAATTATCTGTTCTTGACTGGCTCAAGTACTTGGCCTTGACTGCCATTATCTGGATTGGTATGGGCTTGGCTTACCAAAGTATCAATAGCGCTCGCCCTTTCCGTGATAGTGTTACTGATGCGACCAATGGTGTTGGACAGCTCTTGATGACACGTCTCTACCGTGAGCAATGGATTTTCTGGATTGCAACCAATCTCTTTAGTATTTATCTCTGGTGGGGTGAAAATATCCACATTCAAGGGATGTACTGGGTTTACACACTCAACAGTCTAGTGGGTTGGTACCAATGGACCAAGGCAGTTCGAAAGGAGGCATAAGATGGCAGATACGATGATTCCAGCCGGGATGACGGAAAAAGAATATTATGAAATCCATGCCAGTCAGGAGGAGTTTTTAGACTGGTACTACAAGCAGGAACTCCCTCAATATGAAAAACCAAGTGTGACAGTAGATATGGTGGCTTACTGCTTTGTCGAAGGAAAGATCAAGCTCTTACTAATCCGTCGCAAGGCCCACCCTTATCAAAACTGTTTGGCTCTGGTTGGAGGCTTTATGGATAAGGGAGAAGATGCTGCACATGCCTGCCAGCGTGAGGTGAGAGAAGAAGTCAATCTCGATCTACCTTTGGAGAAAATCGAGCAATTGATGACGGTATCGACCCCCGGTCGTGATCCACGGGGCTGGACAGTGACCATTGCCCACTTAGTGTACCTACCTAGTCGTGCCTTAGACCTCGTTCAGGCAGGTGACGATGCCAAGGATGTGGTTTTTGTAGATGTCGATTTTCAGACAGGCAAATGCTACCTAGATGGAGTGGAGCTGGACGAGAGAGCCTTCGCCTTTGACCATTATGCCATTATCCAAGAATCCATCAAACGAATCCAAGGCCGTCTCGACTGGAATCCGACCTTCCTCTATCTGCTGGAGGAGGCGTTCACTGTCTACGAGGGGACTGAACTGGTCAATCTCATCAACCCTGGTCGCCCCATCGTTAGCAATAACTTTCTCGTAAAATACGGTGAATACGTAGAAGAAGTTGGACTCAAACGAGTTCCTAAAAAGAAACCAAGAAAAACCTATCGATTGAAATAAAGAGGTCGGGAACTTTGTCCCGACCTCTTTATGTACCATCATGAGATGGTTTTGCTGTTGCGATTGCTTTTAGGTATGCCTATCTTTCTTAGGATTACTCAACATGTGAGTAAAGAAGTCTTTATATCGATACTTGAGATAGTTCTCGTGCAAAAATAACAAAGCGATATAAACAATCAAAAAGATTGCAGTCAGATAGAAGACATCAAATGCAGTTCGCGCATAGTAAGTGGCTGATTGATAAGAGCCAATAGCTCCCAAAATCAACCAAGGAAGATACTTGTAATACTTATTTAGCATAAGAGTGCACCTCCTATATTCTATTTCAATGTTATTATATTCCTTTGTCTAATGCAATACAAGCGATTACATAGGGGTATGCAAAAAATAGGACTCTAATTTTAAAAATTTTCTATTTTTTTGTTTCAATTACGAATAGAAATAGTAGAGAGAAATTTTTTTAAAATAGTTTCTCTAAATAGTTGACAGATTCAAAGCCCAATGTTACAATTATATTACAAAAAGATTTCTTAACATTTCAAAAATGTTACAAAGGAGTAGAAAAATGAAAAAGAAAACCTATATCAAATTGATGGCAGCGACTGTATTGGCTTCTACTTTGCTACTGGGAGCTTGTGGAAATAAAAACGAATCCACTCAAACCAGTAGCTCTGCAAAAACAAGTCAGTCATCAAGTTCTAAAGCAGCTTCTTCTAGCAAAGAAAGTAAGACTCAAAAATCTTCAAGCTCAGCTTCATCTGAAAAGGCTCAGGCATCTTCTGGTCAGTCTTCTACAACGGCAGATCAGTCACAAGCGAAACCTGCACCTGAATCAAGACAAGAACAAGTAGCTCCTAGTCAACAAGCTCCATCTCAGGCACCTTCAACTCAGCAAGGTTCTCAAGCCCAGTCTAACCAGTCAGGCTATGACCCAACAACTGACCGCAAACTTCAAGACAAGCAAGCAGAACACAACAAACGCTACAAGGGTGTTTTAACCATGGTCGATGGTGATTTCTCAGCAGCTGCAGGCAACTGGAAGGGAGCAAATGGCGAAACTATTACGGTTTCATCAGGGGGCCAATTTACAGTAGAAACTGCAGATGGAAAGAAAGAAAACTATTCTATCAGAGGCTACTCTTACACACTTGATGATGGCAAGTATAATGCCAAAATCGGTGGAGGAAAAATCATCCAAATTACAACAGGTACGGATGGTAAAGTTTCGAGCGTTGCCTTGATTCAATAATAGTACCTAGGTTTTCCTAGGATCTAAAAAACCGTAAACTCCAAGCGAGTTACGGTTTTTTGTGTATTATGCTTTGTCTAATTGCAAGAGGGCTTCAATCTCTGCTAGGGTGTTAGCTTGTGAAATGGCTCCACGAAGTTTGGCAGCGCCAGATGTTCCTCGGAGGTAGTGAGGAGCGAGGCCGCGGAATTCACGAACGGCTACGTTTTCCCCTTTGAGGTTAATCAAGCGTTTCAAATGTTCGTAGGCGATTTTCATCTTGTCTTCAAAAGTCAAATCAGGGAGAATTTCTCCAGTTTCAAAGTAGTGGTTGATTTGGTTGAAGAGGTAGGGGTTTCCCATGGCTGCGCGACCAATCATGACAGCGTCAGCCCCGACTTCTTCGATACGCTGTTTGGCTTCTTGGACCGTACGGATATCACCATTTGCGATAAATGGAATCTTGGTCAGAGCTTGAGCAACCTTGTGAAGGGTCTCGAGGTCTGCGTGACCTGTGTACATTTGTTCGCGGGTACGGCCATGCATAGCGAGGGCAGAGACACCTGCAGCCTCAGCAGCGAGGGCATTCTCCACGGCTAGGGATGGATCAGACCAGCCAGTACGCATTTTGACAGTGAGGGGGATATCAAGGACAGATTGGACCTTGTTGATGATAGAGTAGATCTTGTCTGGGTCCTTGAGCCACATAGCGCCAGCTTCATTCTTCACGATTTTGTTAACTGGGCAACCCATGTTGATATCGACGATATCAGTCTTGGTGTTTTCTTGGATGAATTCTGCTGCGCGTGCGAGGCTATCTTCATCGCTACCAAAGAGTTGGATAGAAACAGGGTTCTCTCCTTCATCGATATGAAGCATGTGTAGAGTCTTTTCGTTGTTGTATTGGATTCCCTTGTCAGAGACCATTTCCATGACAACGAGTCCAGCTCCGAGCTCTTTTGCGATGGTACGAAAGGCTGAGTTGGTGACACCAGCCATGGGTGCTAAAACGGTACGATTGGGAATCTCAACATTGCCAATCATAAAGGGTGTATTAAGATTTGTCACGAATGAGTTCCTCCAGGTCGTTTTCATCAAAGTTATAAGTTGTTTGGCAGAATTGACAAGTGATTTCTGCCCCGTGGTCTTCCTCTTTCATTTCTTCAAGGTCTGAGCTTGGAAGGCTGGCAAGAGCGTTCATAAAACGATCTTTGCTGCAGTCACATTGGAAACGGATTTCTTCTTCAGATAGGCGTTTGTAGGATTCGTCACCGTAGATAGCCTTGAGGAGGGCTTCGATATGGTCATCGCTTTCCAGAAGTGTTGAGATAGCTGGCATTTCTTGGATGCGTTTCTCAAAGCGAGCAATCTCTTCTTCCTTGGCTCCTGGCAATACTTGGAGAAGGAAACCTCCGGCAACTTTGACCTTGTCGTCTTTGTCCAAAAGAACATTGAGGCCGACTGCTGAAGGGGTTTGTTGGCTTTCAGTAAGGTAATAGGCCAAGTCTTCACCGATTTCCCCAGAAATGAGAGGAGTCATGGAGTTGTAAGGATTTCCAGTGCCATAGTCTGTGATAACGAGGAATTGACCGTTTCCAACAAAAGGTCCAACAAGGACTTCACCCGTTGCAGTCTTTTTGATGTCAACACCTGGATTTTGAACGTAGCCTTTGACGTTTCCCTTGGTATCTGCGACCGTGATGATGGCACCAAGAGAGCTGGTTCCAAGAACTTTAACAGTTAGTTTGGTATTTCCTTTTTCATTGGCTGCGAGAATTTGGCTAGCGATAAGGGTACGGCCAAGTGCAACAGTTGAACTGGCTTGAGTTTGATGTTTTTCTTGAGCAGTGCGGACGGTTTCAGTGCTATCAAGGACAAAAGCACGAAAGGCTCCGCTTTCTGATATAGTTTTAATAATTTTATCCATAGCTACTATTTTAGCATAAAAATGCCCAAAGGGGGAGCCGTGTGTTTGCTGTTTCTGTGGAATAATGACGAGGAAATCAACCTTAAAATAAAATGAGAAACAGATTATTTCAGCATTTGAAAGATTTATGCTATGCTTGTAGGAGAAAATGAAAGGGGTAACAAATGTATTTAGGTGATTTGATGGAAAAAGCAGAATCTGGTCAATTTTTAGTCCTTTCCTTTCTATTACAAGATTCGCAGACAACAGTCAAGAAAGCTATGGAAGAAACAGGTTTTTCAAAGGCGACCTTAACCAAGTACATTTCTCTGATTAACGAAAATGCCTCGGAAAGAGGGCTAGAGCTGACCATCCACTTGGAAGATGAAAATCTGCGTTTGTCTGTCGGTACTGCCACAAAGGGGAGAGAGATTCGGAGCTTGTTTCTAGACAATGCCATTAAATACCAAATTTTGGTTTACCTTCTCTATCACCAACAGTTTCTAGCTCATCAGTTGGCTCAAGAATTGATGATTAGCGAGGCCACGCTTGGTCGCCACTTAGCTGGTCTAAATCAGATTTTGTCAGAGTTTGACTTATCCATCCAAAATGGCCGTTGGCGAGGTCCGGAGCATCAGATTCGCTATTTCTATTTCTGTCTTTTCCGCAAGGTTTGGTCCAGTCAGGAGTGGGAAGGTCACATGCAGAAAGCTGAGAGAAAGCAGGATATTGCTTCCCTAGAAGAAATCTGCGGTGCTAGCTTGTCTTCAGGTCAGAAATTGGACTTGGTTCTCTGGGCTCACATCAGTCAACAGCGTCTTCGGGTCAATGCCTGTCAGTTTCAAGTCATAGAAGAAAAAATGCGAGGGTATTTTGACAATATTTTCTACCTTCGTTTGCTGAGAAAGGCTCCGTCCTTTTTTGCTGGGCAACACCTTCCTCTAGGAACTGAGGATGGTGAGATGATGGTATTCTTTTCATTTCTCCTTTCCCATCGTATCTTACCCCTTCATACTATGGAGTATATCCTTGGTTTTGGAGGGCAATTAGCCGACTTGCTGACGCAATTGATTCAAGAGATGAAGAAGGAGGAGTTGCTGGGGGACTATACAGAGGACCATGTCACCTATGAACTCAGCCAGCTTTGTGGTCAAATTTATCTATACAAGGGCTATATCTTGCAAGATCAGTACAGATACCAGACAGAGAATCGCCATCCCTATTTGCTGATGGAACATGATTTTAGAGGAACTGCAGAGAGAATTTTTCATATTTTGCCTACCTTTCAACAGGGGACGGATTTGGATAAGAAAATTCTCTGGGAATGGCTCCAGTTGATAGAGTATATGGCAGAAAATGGTGGTCAGCATATGAGGATTGGTTTGGATTTGACATCTGGTTTCCTTGTCTTTTCTAGGATGGCTGCCCTTTTGAAACGGTATTTGGAATACAATCGTTTCATTACTATTGAAGCCTATGATCCCAGTCGACATTATGATTTGTTGATTACCAACAACCCTATTCATAAGAAAGAACAGACTCCGATCTATTATTTAAAAAACGACTTGGATATGGAGGATTTGGCAAAGATTCGTCAGATGCTCTTTGCCTAAAAGACCTGAGTTTTCAGGTCTTTTTTGTGAAATTCGCACAATCTCCTCACATTTTTTTAAAATTTAAAAAAAATTGATGAACAAGAAAGCGCTTTATTTTGTATACTAGTTACTGTAAAGAGGAACCCCCTCAAGATTTTATCAGGAGGACAGCACATGTCACAAGAAAAATACATCATGGCTATTGACCAAGGAACAACCAGTTCTCGTGCCATCATTTTTAACAAAAAAGGAGAAAAGGTCAGCTCTAGTCAAAAAGAATTCACTCAGATTTTTCCTCAAGCAGGTTGGGTTGAGCACAATGCCAATGAAATTTGGAACTCTGTTCAGTCAGTTATCGCGGGTGCTTTCATCGAAAGTGGTGTGAAACCAAGTCAAATCGAAGCCATCGGGATTACCAACCAGCGTGAAACAACTGTCGTCTGGGATAAGAAAACAGGGCTCCCTATCTACAATGCTATCGTTTGGCAATCACGTCAAACTGCTCCTCTGGCTGAACAACTAAAAAGCCAAGGTTATGTGGAAAAATTCCATGAAAAGACTGGTTTGATTATCGATGCTTACTTCTCTGCTACCAAGGTTCGTTGGATTTTGGACCATGTAGAAGGCGCTCAAGAGCGAGCAGAAAAAGGAGAATTGCTCTTTGGTACTATCGATACTTGGTTGGTTTGGAAATTGACTGACGGTGCAGCTCATGTGACCGACTACTCAAATGCAGCCCGTACCATGCTCTATAACATCAAGGATCTTAAATGGGATGATGAGATTTTAGAAATCCTCAACATTCCGAAGGCTATGCTTCCAGAAGTTCGTTCTAACTCTGAAATCTACGGCAAGACTGCTCCATTCCATTTCTACGGTGGGGAAGTGCCAATTTCAGGTATGGCTGGGGACCAACAGGCAGCACTCTTTGGACAGTTGGCCTTTGAACCAGGGATGGTCAAGAATACTTATGGAACAGGTTCTTTCATCATTATGAACACTGGTGAAGAGATGCAGTTGTCTGAAAACAACCTTTTGACAACGATTGGTTACGGAATCAACGGCAAGGTTTACTATGCCTTGGAAGGTTCTATCTTTATCGCAGGAAGTGCCATTCAGTGGCTTCGTGATGGACTTCGCATGGTTGAAAATTCACCAGAGTCTGAAAAAATATGCTCTCAATTCTCATAACAATGACGAAGTTTATGTCGTACCTGCCTTTACAGGTCTAGGGGCTCCATACTGGAACCAAAATGCTCGTGGTTCGGTCTTTGGCTTAACTCGTGGAACAAGCAAAGAAGACTTTATCAAGGCAACTTTGCAATCTATCGCTTATCAAGTACGTGACATCATCGACACCATGCAAGTGGATGCTCAGACTGCTATTCAAGTCCTCAAAGTCGACGGCGGTGCAGCCATGAACAACTTCCTCATGCAGTTTCAGGCTGACATTTTGGGAATCGATATTGCCCGCGCTAAAAACTTAGAAACAACTGCCCTAGGTGCGGCTTTCCTAGCTGGTTTGGCAGTGGGTTACTGGAAGGATTTGGATGAGTTGAAACTCTTGAACGAGACAGGAGAACTCTTTGAGCCATCCATGAACGAATCGCGCAAGGAACAACTTTATAAGGGCTGGAAGAAGGCTGTGAAAGCAACTCAAGTCTTTGCGGAAATCGATGACTAATACTGGAAGAATAAAGCGACTCAGTTAGAAAGTGTGTAAATATGGAATTTTCAAAGAAAACACGTGAATTATCAATTAAAAAAATGCAGGAACGCACCTTGGATCTCTTGATTATTGGTGGGGGGATTACAGGAGCTGGTGTAGCCTTGCAGGCGGCAGCTAGTGGTCTTGACACTGGTTTGATTGAAATGCAGGACTTCGCAGAAGGAACATCTAGCCGTTCAACAAAATTGGTCCACGGAGGTCTGCGTTACCTTAAGCAATTCGATGTAGAAGTAGTCTCAGATACAGTTTCTGAGCGTGCAGTGGTTCAACAAATCGCTCCACACATTCCAAAACCAGATCCAATGCTCTTGCCAGTTTACGATGAGGATGGAGCGACCTTTAGCCTCTTCCGTCTCAAAGTAGCCATGGACTTGTACGACCTTTTGGCAGGTGTTAACAACACGCCAGCCGCTAACAAGGTCTTGAGCAAGGAAGAACTCTTGGAACGCCAGCCAAACTTGAAGAAAGAAGGCTTGGTAGGAGGTGGGGTTTACCTTGACTTCCGTAATAACGATGCGCGTCTCGTGATTGAAAACATTAAACGTGCCAACCAAGACGGTGCTCTCATTGCCAACCATGTTAAGGCAGAAGGCTTCCTCTTTGACGAAAGTGGCAAGATTACAGGTGTTGTAGCTCGTGATTTGTTGACAGACCAAGTCTTTGAAATTAAGGCTCGTCTGGTGATTAACACAACAGGTCCTTGGAGCGACAAGGTACGTAATTTGTCCAATAAGGGAACCCAATTCTCACAAATGCGTCCAACTAAGGGAGTGCACTTGGTAGTGGACTCAAGCAAGATCAAGGTTTCACAGCCAGTTTACTTTGACACAGGTTTGGGAGATGGTCGTATGGTCTTCGTTCTCCCACGTGAAAACAAGACCTACTTTGGTACAACCGATACAGACTACACAGGCGATTTGGAACATCCAAAAGTGACGCAGGAAGATGTAGATTATCTACTAGGTATTGTCAACAACCGCTTCCCAGAAGCAAACATTACCGTTGCTGATATTGAAAGCAGCTGGGCTGGTCTTCGTCCATTGATCGCAGGCAATAGCGCTTCTGACTACAATGGTGGAAATAACGGAACCATTAGCGATGAAAGCTTCAATAGCTTGATTGCGACTGTCGAGGCATATCTATCGAAAGAAAAAACGCGTGAAGATGTTGAATCTGCTGTCAGCAAGCTTGAAAGCAGCACATCTGAGAAACATTTGGATCCATCTGCAGTTTCTCGTGGTTCGAGCTTGGATCGTGATGATAATGGTCTTTTAACCCTTGCTGGTGGTAAAATCACAGACTACCGTAAGATGGCTGAAGGAGCTATGGAGCGCGTGGTTGACATCCTCAAAGCCGAATTTGACCGTAGCTTTAAACTGATCAACTCTAAGACTTATCCTGTTTCAGGTGGAGAATTGAACCCAGCAAATGTGGACTCAGAAATCGAAGCCTTTGCTCAACTTGGAGTGTCACGTGGTTTGGATAGCAAGGAAGCCCAGTATCTCGCAAATCTTTACGGTTCAAATGCTCCGAAAGTCTTTGCCCTTGCTCACAGCTTGGAACAAGCGCCAGGACTCAGCTTGGCAGATACCTTGTCCCTTCACTATGCAATGCGCAATGAGTTGGCTCTGAGCCCAGTTGACTTCCTCCTTCGCCGTACCAACCACATGCTCTTTATGCGTGATAGTTTGGATAGCATTGTGGAGCCAGTTCTGGATGAAATGGGACGATTCTATGATTGGTCAGAAGAAGAAAAGGCAGCCTACCGTGCGGATGTTGAAGCAGCCCTTGCTAACAACGATCTAGCGGCATTGAAAAATTAAGAAAAACTAGAAGTGAGGGAACAAGCCTTCCTTGCCTTCCCTCTCCTTCTTTAAAATGGAGACAACGATATGATGAAAGAATTATTTGGAGAATTTTTGGGGACTTTAATCCTTATCCTCCTAGGAAATGGTGTTGTAGCAGGTGTGGTTCTTCCCAAAACCAAGAGTAACAATTCAGGGTGGATCGTCATCACGATGGGATGGGGAATTGCTGTAGCCGTTGCGGCCTTTGTATCTGGCACGCTCAGCCCAGCCCACTTAAATCCAGCTGTGACATTTGCGATGGCCTTAAAAGGAACGCTCTCTTGGGGTTCTGTTTTCCCTTATATTCTAGCCCAATTCGCAGGAGCGATGGTGGCTCAGATTTTGGTTTGGTTGCAATTCAAACCACACTATGAGGCGGAAGAAAATGCAGGAAATATTCTAGCAACTTTCAGCACTGGACCAGCTATCAAAGATACTGTGTCAAACTTGATTAGTGAAATCCTTGGGACTTTTGTCTTGGTATTGACAATCTTTGCTTTGGGTCTCTATGACCTTCAAGCAGGGCTAGGAACCTTTGCAGTGGGAACCTTGATTGTCGGTATCGTTCTTTCACTAGGTGGGACAACTGGTTGTGCCTTGAACCCAGCTCGTGACCTCGGTCCTCGTATCATGCACAGCATCTTGCCAATTCCAAACAAGGGAGACGGGGACTGGTCTTATGCTTGGATTCCTGTTGTAGGACCTATTGTTGGTGCGGCCCTAGCAGTTCTCGTATTTTCACTTTTCTAAGATAAAAGAGTGATTGGCAACAGAGTTTGAGATGAAAATCTCAGGCTCTTTTTTGATGGGCAAAACATTAATATTTTAACTTATCTTAAAATAAGCTAAAACCAATTTTTAAGTTATGGTAAACAGTTGAAAAAAAGGTTGATAAAGTGGTAAAATGTTAGGAAGATAAGATGCTAACAATACATACTGATAGCTAATAGAAATAATATATTAATGGATAGCTTATGAAAAAACAACGAAATTTACATGTATTCTTAGGCCGGACGGCTCTATATTTTGTAATCTTACTTGGTTTGCTTTATTTTTTTAGTTACCTTGGTCAGAGCCAAGGCACCTTTATTTATAATGAGTTCTAGTTTAAAGGAGAAGAGGAACAGTGTCTAATAAACCGATAAAAGATATGATTGAAACGATTGAGCACTTTGCTCAAACGCAACCAACATATCCTGTCTACAATGTTTTAGGTCAAGAGCATACTTATGGTGATCTGAAGGCTGATTCAGATAGTTTAGCTGCAGCTATCGACCAACTAGGCTTGCCTGAGAAATCTCCAGTCGTCGTTTTTGGTGGTCAGGAATATGAGATGTTGGCTACCTTTGTAGCGCTAACTAAGTCAGGTCATGCCTATATCCCAATTGATAGCCATTCGGCCTTGGAAAGAGTTTCTGCTATCGTAGAAGTTGCAAAGCCAAGCTTGATTATTACTATCTCAGATTTTCCATTAGAGCAAACTAGCACACCGATGCTGAATTTAAAGCAAGTCCATGAAGCTTTTGCTCAAGCTTCCAGCTACGAGATGACCCATCCAGTCAAGGGAGATGACAACTACTACATCATCTTTACTTCTGGTACGACTGGTAAGCCTAAGGGAGTGCAGATCTCCCATGATAATCTCCTCAGCTTTACCAACTGGATGATTACAGATAAGGAATTTGCGACGCCAAGTCGTCCGCAAATGCTGGCTCAGCCCCCTTATTCTTTTGACCTATCTGTCATGTATTGGGCGCCAACCTTGGCACTGGGTGGCACGCTTTTCGCTCTTCCTTCAGCCATTACTCAGGACTTTAAGCAACTCTTTGCGATCATCTTTGCATTGCCAATCGCTATCTGGACCTCAACGCCTTCTTTTGCAGATATGGCCATGTTGTCAGAAGACTTTAACAGCGAGAAAATGCCTGGCATCACGCATTTCTACTTTGATGGTGAAGAATTGACGGTCAAAACTGCTCAAAAACTGCGCGAGCGATTCCCAGATGCTCGTATTATCAATGCCTATGGTCCAACAGAAGCGACAGTAGCTTTGTCAGCAGTTGCCGTCACTGATGAGATGTTGACGACTCTCAAACGCCTGCCAATCGGCTATACCAAGGCCGATTCTCCGACCTTTATCATTGATGAGGAAGGTAAGAAAGTTCCAAATGGTGAGCAAGGAGAAATCATTGTTTCAGGGCCAGCTGTTTCAAAAGGCTATATGAATAATCCTGAAAAAACGGCAGAAGCTTTCTTTGAGTTCGAAGGTCTTCCAGCCTACCACACAGGGGATGTAGGAACCATGACAGATGAGGGATTGCTTCTCTATGGTGGACGCATGGATTTCCAGATTAAGTTTAATGGTTATCGCATTGAGCTGGAAGATGTCTCTCAAAACCTCAACAAGTCTCGCTTTATCGAGTCGGCTGTTGCTGTCCCACGTTATAACAAGGACCACAAGGTACAAAATCTACTGGCCTATGTCATCCTAAAAGACGGTGTCCGTCAGCAGTTTGAGCGTGATATCGATATTACCAAGGCTATCAAGGAAGACCTAGCAGATATCATGATGTCCTATATGATGCCGTCTAAGTTTCTTTATCGAGATAGTTTACCACTAACGCCTAATGGTAAAATTGACATCAAGGGCTTGATCAATGAGGTAAACAGCCAATGATGGAGCTTTATAAACAGCTACCTCATTTGGAACCTTATGGTGATCTTCAGTACTTTTTATACGTAATTGCTGCGACTTTACCTATCTTTATTGGTCTTTTTTTCAAGAAACGTTTTGCCTTGTACGAGGTGTTTGTTAGTCTCTTCTTTATCCTCACCATGTTGGTCGGTGGAAAGACGAATCAAATAAACGCTTTGATCCTTTACGTTATCTGGCAAGTACTGCTTGTATCTTTCTACAAAAGGTACAGGAAACAAGGGGATAGTAAATGGATATTTTACCTGGTTAGCTTTCTATCCCTATTGCCAATCGTCTTTGTGAAAGTATCTCCTGCTATTCATGGACCTCAATCTTTGTTTGGATTTTTAGGGATTTCTTACTTAACCTTTCGTGCAGTTGGGGTTATCGTCGAGTTGAGAGACGGTGTCATCAAGGATTTAACGATTTGGCAATTCTTGCGTTTTCTTCTTTTTATGCCGACTTTCTCAAGTGGTCCCATTGATCGTTTTAAACGTTTCAATGAAAATTACGAGACCATTCCTGAGCGGGATGAGCTGATGGATATGCTAGAAGAGGCTGTCAAATATATCATGCTTGGCTTCCTCTACAAGTTTATCTTGGCTCACATTTTAGGAGAGACATTATTGCCTCCGCTGAAAAATTTGGCCTTGCAGACAGGTGGTTTCTTTAACCTCTACGCTTTAGCGGTCATGTACACCTTTGGTCTGGAGCTCTTCTTTGACTTTGCGGGCTACTCTATGTTTGCCTTAGCCATTTCAAACTTGATGGGGATTCATAGTCCTATCAACTTTAACAAGCCCTTTTTGTCAAGGGATTTAAAAGAGTTTTGGAATCGCTGGCACATGAGTCTGTCTTTCTGGTTCCGTGATTTTGTCTTTATGCGAATGGTCATGGTGTTGACCAGAAAGAAGGTCTTTAAAAATCGCAATGTGACCTCAAGTGTAGCCTATATTGTAAATATGCTGATTATGGGATTTTGGCACGGTGTGACCTGGTATTATATCGTCTACGGACTTTTCCATGGGATTGGGCTAGTCATCAATGACGCTTGGGTTCGTAAGAAAAAAGCGCTCAATAAAGAACGGAAAAAAGCTGGAAAGGGTTCCTTACCTGAGAATCGCTGGATTCAGTTGCTTGGCATGGTTGTCACCTTCCATGTCGTGATGGTTTCATTCTTAATCTTTTCTGGATTTTTGAATGATTTATGGTTTAAAAAATAAAAGGATGTAAAAAATGGATATCAAATCAGAAGTTATTGAAATTATTGATGAGTTGTTTATGGAAGATGTTTCTGACATGATGGATGAAGATCTTTTTGATGCCGGTGTCTTGGATAGCATGGGAACGGTTGAATTGATTGTGGAGATTGAAAACCGTTTTGACATTCGTGTTCCAGTGACGGAGTTCGGTCGTGATGACTGGAATACGGCTAATAAAATCGTAGAAGGTATTACGGAGTTGAAGAATGCTTAAACGCTTGTGGCTGATCTTCGGGCCTATCTTCATTGCTGGATTTTTGGTTCTTCTACTCATCTTTTTTTATCCAGGTACAACAAGCCATAATCTGACGGAGGAGAAATATTCGGCGGCTTCTGTTAGTGCAGAGAGTTTTAAAGAGAGAAGCCAAAAAGTAAGGGCTCTTACGGATCCAAATATGCGTTTTATTCCTTTTCTAGGGTCCAGTGAATGGATTCGATTTGATAGTGTCCATCCAGCTGTTTTAGCGGAAAAATACCATCGTCCCTATCGTCCTTACTTTCTAGGTCAAGCAGGAGCAGCCTCTCTCAATCAATATTTTGGCCTACAGCAAATTTTGCCAGAAATAGAGAATAAGCAGGCTGTATTTGTGATTTCGCCTCAGTGGTTTACGGAGACAGATTATGAACCCGCAGCGTTTCAGAGATTTTTTAACAGTGACCAATTGACAGCTTTTTTGGGAAATCAATCTGGTGACATTGCTGCAAAGCATGCGGCTATTCGATTGTTAAAGCAGAATCCTAATGTTGCATTAAAAGGCATTGTTCAAAAACTGTCAAAGGGTGAAGAATTATCAGATGTTGATCAGGTTGCTATTGATCTTTTTGCGCGATTCAACGAAAAACAATCCGCTCTCTTTGGACAATTCTCCATTCGAGGACAACTCAAGTACAAGGAACACGTGGAGAACTATTTAAAAGATCTTCCGGATCAATTTTCTTATGAGGAGTTAGAAAAAATTGTTCGTAAGGACGCAGAAGCAAATACGACCAATAACGATATGGGGATGGAAAATCATTTCTATACGAGAGAGATTCAAAAGGATTTAAAAAAATGGGAAGGATATCAAAAAAATTACAACTTCCTCAAGTCCTCTGAATATAATGATTTGCAGCTGGTCCTCAATCAATTTGCTAAGTCGAATGTCAATGTGCTCTTTGTCATTCAGCCGGTTAACAAGAAGTGGATGGAGTACACAGGGCTCAGCGAAGAGATGTACCAGCATGCAGTGGAGAAAATTCGTTACCAATTAGAAAGTCAGGGTTTTACCAATATTGCTGATTTTTCAAAAAATGGAGGGGACCCTTATTTTGTTAAGGATACCATTCATCTAGGATGGTTAGGTTGGCTGGCTTTTGATAAGGTTGTCAATCCTTTCTTGACGGATCCGAAACCAGCTCCAGACTACAAGATGAATGACCGCTTCTTTAGCAAGGACTGGGCGACCTATGATGGGAATATCAAAGATTTCCAATAAAATAAGCTAAAAGTTTGGGATTTAAACCCAAGCTTTTTTGTTTAAATGGCGAATATTTAAGATGAAAATAGGTCAAAAGTTTCAAAATTTTTAGAAATAGCGTATAATATAAAAGAGAAAAAGAAAAGAAAGGGATTTTAAAATGAACAAACGTTCTTTGTTACCTGTCTTGTCGACAGCCCTGTTAGCTCCAGCCTTCTTAGCTGGACAAGTCTATGCTGAAGAAGCAACAACTCCTGCAGAAAGTTCAGCTGTCGTAGTGACTCCTGCTACGTCGGCGACTCCAGCTCCTGTTGAGAGCCCTGCGGTACCGGAAACTTCGGCAACTTCAGAAGCAGTTGCACCTGCAGAAGCTCCGTCAGCTCCTGTTGAATCTCCTAAAAGCGAAGAAAAGGACACCGTTATCTTGCACACCAATGATGTCCACGGTCGTATCGTAGAGGAAAAGGGAGTTATTGGAGATGCTAAATTAGCGACTGTCATCGAGCAGGAACGTGCGAAATCAAATCAAAATACTCTAGTTGTTGATGCGGGAGATGCTTTCCAAGGTTTACCGATTTCCAACTCTACGAAGGGTGAAGCGCGTGCTGAAATTCTTAATAAGATGCAGTATGATGCCATGGCAGTAGGAAACCATGAGTTTGACTTTGGTTTGGACGAAGCTAAGAAATACAAGGAAATCTTGAAATTCCCATTACTTAGCTCAAATACTTATGTCAATGGAGCTCGTCTTTTTGAAGCTTCTACAATCGTTGATAAAGATAAGACTGTGGAAGGTGATGAGTTTGTTGTAATCGGCGTGACAACACCTGAAACAGCTACCAAAACTCACCCTAAAAATGTCAAAGGGGTAACCTTTACAGATCCAATCTCCGAGGTGAATAAGGTTATCGAAGAAGTCCAAGCCAAGGCTCGTGCAGAAGGTAAGGACTACAAACACTATGTTGTGCTTGCTCACCTCGGTGTAGATACCACAACTCCAGTCGAATGGCGTGGTTCAACTTTGGCAGAAGCTCTCTCTAAAAATCCTCGTCTTAAAGGCAAACGTGTGACAGTTATTGATGGGCATTCTCATACGGTAGCTTCCACAACTTATGGCGACAATGTTACCTATAACCAAACAGGAAGCTACCTTCATAATGTTGGGAAGGTTATCTACAAATCACGTCAGCTTTTGGGTAATCCAACTCAGATTCCGGCTGCTGATGCTAAAAAATTACCAGCCAATCCAACAGTTGAAAAACTAGTCAAAGACATTAAACAAAAATACGATGCTGAAAATGCTGTTGAAGTCGTTTCAAACAGCCCTGTAGAACTAAACGGTGATCGTGAAAATGTTCGGGTTCGTGAAACCAACCTCGGAAACGTCGTGGCAGACTCTCTCTATCAATATGGTCAAACAGGATTTAGCCATCCGACAGACATCGCTGTGACAAATGGTGGTGGTTTGCGTGAAACCATTGCAAAAGGCAAACCGATCACTAAAGGAAATGTCATTGCCGTTCTTCCATTTGGGAATACTATCTCACAAATCCAAGTGACGGGGCAACAAGTTTTGGATATGTTTGAAAAATCACTCGGATCTATCTTGCAGGTCGATAAGGATGGCAAGAAGGTCTTGGATGAGAACGGACAACCATTGCTAGAACCAAGTGGTGGCTTCTTGCAAGTTTCAGGTGTGAAGGTCTACTATGATACCAACCTCCCATCAGGCAAACGTGTCTTGGCTATCCAGGTTAAAAACCGTGCGACTGGTCGTTATGATCTCCTGGACCTCGCAAAAACTTACTATCTTGCAACCAATGATTTCCTAGCTGCGGGTGGTGATGGCTACACGATGTTAGGTGGTGCGCGAGAAGAAGGTCCTTCTATGGATGCAGCCTTTGAAGAGTATCTTAAAACAGCTGATTTGACCCAGTATGAAAAGATCAATCCGAACTCACGGACGATTTCTGTGGATTCTACAACCTTTAGTCTGCCGGTAGAAACGCCTCAAACGAATGCAGCTGCTAACGATGCGACTACAAATGTGCCATTGACTTATGAGGTGGCGGGGCAATTTAGCAAGAAGGCAGTTGTCTCAGAAAAAGCTCTTCCAAATACAGGAAGTGAACAGTCCATCTTCTTGCTCTTGATGGGAATGGTAGCTGGTTTGGCAGGTATCTTATCGAGTCGAAAACCAAAGCAAAAATAGATTAAATTTTACATCTAGAAGAGTCTAGGGAAACGTTTTTACGCCTTTTTCCCTTGACTCTTTTTTGGTTTATGATATAATTAACCAGTAAAGAATCGGTGGCTATCTCTATTTTTTACGAAAAAGATAGCTTGGGAAGGAGTAACACATGAGACAGCTTGCACAGGAAATCGATAACTTTTTAAACGAGGTGATTTTGAGATCTGAGAACCAGCATGAAATTCTGATTGGGCATTGCACAAGTGACGTTGCCTTGACCAATACTCAGGAACACATCCTCATGCTCTTGTCAGAAGAATCCCTAACCAACTCGGAGTTGGCCCGTCGCCTTAATGTCAGTCAGGCAGCAGTGACCAAGGCTATCAAATCTTTGGTCAAAGAGGGCATGTTAGAGACATCCAGAGATCCAAAAGATGCGCGTGTGATTTTTTACCAACTGACAGAACTAGCTCGACCAGTGGCAGAGGAACACCACCATCATCATGAACACACGCTCTCAGCCTATGAACAAGTGGCAAGTCAGTTTACTCCAAATGAACAAGAAGTTATCCAGCGGTTTTTAACTGCTTTAGTAGGAGAAATTAAATAATGCGGTATATTACAGTAGAGGACTTGTCTTTCTATTATGACAAGGAACCTGTCCTCGAGCATATCAACTACAGTGTTGATAGCGGGGAGTTTGTCACCCTGACTGGTGAAAATGGAGCTGCCAAGACGACGCTTATCAAGGCGAGTCTAGGCATCTTGCAGCCGAGATTTGGCAAGGTAACCATCTCAAAGATAAATACTCATGGAAAAAAGCTTAGGATAGCTTATCTTCCTCAGCAGATTGCCAGTTTTAATGCTGGTTTTCCAAGTACAGTTTATGAATTTGTCAAGTCTGGTCGCTATCCGCGAAAGGGCTGGTTCCGTCGCTTGAATGCCCATGATGAGGAACATATCAAGGCCAGTCTAGACTCAGTTGGTATGTGGGAACATCGTGACAAACGAATTGGCTCCCTCTCAGGAGGGCAAAAGCAACGAGCGGTTATTGCTCGGATGTTTGCTTCTGACCCAGATATCTTTGTCTTGGATGAGCCGACAACAGGGATGGATGCTGGAAGCAAAAATGAATTTTACGAACTCATGCACCACAGTGCTCATCATCATGGCAAGGCTGTTTTGATGATTACCCATGACCCTGAGGAGGTCAAGGACTATGCGGATCGCAATATCCATCTAGTCCGTAACCAAGACTCGCCGTGGCGTTGTTTTAACGTTCACGAAAGCGACCAGGAGGTGGACCATGCTTAGTTTGTTATCTTATGACTTTATGCAGCGAGCCTTCTTGGCGGTCATTGCCATGAGTCTCTTTTCTCCAGTTCTTGGGACTTTCCTTATCTTACGTCGTCAGAGTTTGATGAGTGATACCCTCAGTCACGTTTCTCTATCAGGAGTAGCCTTTGGTCTGGTTTTGGGGATTTCTCCAACCATTTCAACCATTGTTATCGTCTTGATCGCAGCGGTCTTTTTGGAGTATCTCCGGACAGTCTATAAGAACTTTATGGAAATCGGAACTGCCATCCTCATGTCAACAGGACTTGCGGTGTCACTTATTGTCATGAGTAAGGGGAAAAGTTCGAGTTCCATGAGTTTGGACCAATATCTCTTTGGTTCGATTGTGACCATTAGCCAGGAGCAGGTGATTTTCCTCTTTGCCATTGCGGCGGTCGTTTTACTCTTGACTTTCTTGTTCTTGCGACCAATGTATATCCTGACTTTTGATGAGGACACGGCCTTTGTGGATGGCTTACCCGTTCGTACCATGTCTATCCTCTTTAACATGGTGACAGGGGTGGCCATTGCCCTTATGATTCCGGCTGCAGGAGCCCTTTTGGTATCGACCATTATGGTCTTGCCAGCTAGCATTGCCCTTCGTCTGGGGAAAAACTTTAAATCCGTTATGTTACTAGCCAGCGCTATTGGCTTTTTGGGAATGGTGGCAGGACTTTATATTTCCTACTATGCGGAAACACCTGCTAGCGCTAGTATCACCATTATCTTTGTAGCTGTCTTTTTGTTAGTCAGTCTACTGAAACGTTTTATCAAATAGGAGAATGAAATGAAAAAAATTAGCTTACTACTAGCTAGTCTATGTGCCCTGTTTTTAGTGGCTTGTTCCAATCAAAAACAGGCAGATGGGAAGCTAAATATCGTGACAACCTTTTACCCTGT
This sequence comes from Streptococcus oralis, assembly GCF_023109195.1. GTDB lineage: Bacteria > Bacillota > Bacilli > Lactobacillales > Streptococcaceae > Streptococcus > Streptococcus oralis_BV. The sequence continues at coordinate 1,440,162 of NZ_JALDUB010000001.1, read as the reverse complement.
CTACGAATTTACCAAGCAAGTCGCAGGAGATACTGCTAATGTAGAACTTCTAATCGGTGCTGGTACAGAACCCCATGAGTATGAACCGTCTGCCAAGGCAGTTGCTAAAATCCAAGACGCAGATACCTTTGTCTATGAAAATGAAAATATGGAAACTTGGGTTCCTAAATTGCTAGATACTTTGGATAAGAAAAAAGTGAAAACCATCAAGGCGACAGGTGATATGCTCCTCTTGCCAGGTGGTGAGGAAGAAGAGGAAGGGCATGATCATGGCGGTGAGGGTCACCATCACGACTACGATCCCCATGTTTGGCTTTCACCAGTTCGGGCCATTAAACTAGTAGAACATATCCGTGACAGCTTGTCAGCAGATTATCCTGATAAAAAAGAGACCTTTGAAAAGAACGCTGCTGCCTATATCGAAAAATTGCAAGCCTTGGATAAGGCTTATGCAGAAGGCTTGTCTCGAGCTAAACAAAAGAGCTTCGTAACGCAACACGCAGCCTTTAACTATCTTGCCTTGGACTATGGACTCAAACAAGTCGCAATCTCAGGTCTCTCTCCAGATGCAGAGCCATCAGCTGCTCGTCTGGCAGAATTGACAGAGTACGTCAAGAAAAATAAAATTGCCTATATCTATTTTGAAGAAAATGCCTCACAAGCCCTAGCCAATACACTCTCAAAAGAGGCAGGTGTCAAAACAGATGTCCTCAATCCTTTAGAAAGTCTGACAGAAGAGGACACCAAGGCGGGAGAAAATTACATCTCTATCATGGAGAAAAACCTCAAGGCTTTGAAACAAACAACAGACCAAGAAGGACCAGAAATCGAGCCCGAGAAGGAAGAAAATACCAAGACAGTTCAAAATGGTTACTTTGAGGATGCAGATGTCAAAGACCGCACCTTGAGTGACTATACTGGTAACTGGCAGTCAGTCTATCCTTTCCTTGAAGATGGGACCTTTGATCAAGTCTTTGACTACAAGGCTAAGTTGACTGGCAAGATGACCAAGGATGAGTACAAGGCCTACTATAGAAAAGGCTATCAGACAGATGTGACCAAAATCAACATCACGGACAACACTATGGAATTTGTTCAAGGTGGTCAAAGCAAGAAATTCACCTATAAGTATGTCGGCAAGAAAATCTTGACTTATAAGAAAGGCAATCGTGGTGTGCGCTTCCTCTTTGAAGCGACAGATGCGGATGCTGGACAGTTCAAGTATGTTCAGTTTAGCGACCATAATATTGCTCCAGTCAAGGCAGAGCATTTCCATATTTTCTTTGGAGGCACTAGCCAGGAAGCCCTCTTTGAAGAGATGGACAACTGGCCAACCTATTACCCAGATAACCTATCTGGCCAAGAAATCGCCCAAGAAATGTTGGCGCATTGATGCAAGAGAGAATCCCGCAAATCTGCGGGATTTTTTGCTAGAAACGATTATCCGAGTAGGTTGTGGGCGCTATAGTACTACAGCTGTGCTGTTCACAATGTGATAAAGAGGTCATTTTCTACTGACTGATTCTCACTAGCTGACGAATGCAAAAGCTATGATTGTACAAATTATAGAATCTTTTCAGGGGATTTAGGAAGGAATCTTAGTCATATTGACGCTGCTATCGCTTTTTGTTATAGTCAAGGAGAGAGCGGTCTGGAACACTAGTTTATTCACAGTCTGTGGATAAGTCTAGAAGGAAATGACATACAACTCAGGGAGTTGAAGTATCCTGATAATAGTTTCGTATATTAGTGACTTTCTGGAAAGATAGTAGAAATCCTAGTACAGAGCTGTTTGACAAAGGTATGTTTAGGGTGACAGGTGAGCTAGAGACTGAAAAAACTAGTTTTTAGGAATGTTTTCTTATCCACAAGTTGTGGATAACTTTGTGAACAAGAGAAAGAGATGTGAGATGATGACGAAAATAAAACCGCATGGACCATTACCAAGCCAGGCCCAGCTAGCTTATTTAGAGGATGAACTAGCTGCCTTTATCCATTTTGGTCCCAATACCTTTTATGACCAGGAATGGGGAAGTGGGCAAGAGGATCCCAAGCGTTTTAACCCGACCAAGTTGGATGCGCGTGAATGGGTTCGGGTATTCAAAGAAACGGGTTTTAAAAAGCTGATTTTGGTGGTGAAGCATCATGATGGTTTTGTCCTCTACCCGACAGCTCATACAGATTATTCGGTCAAGGCTAGCCCTTGGAGGGATGGGGATGGTGACTTGCTTCTCGAGGTTTCCCAAGCTGCGACTGAGTTTGATATGGATATGGGAGTGTATTTGTCTCCTTGGGATGCTCACAGTCCCCTCTATCACGTGGACCAAGAAGCGGACTACAATGCCTACTATCTGGCTCAATTGAAGGAAATCTTGTCAAATCCTGCCTATGGGAATGCCGGTAAGTTCGCTGAGGTGTGGATGGATGGTGCTCGAGGAGAAGGGGCCCAGAAGGTCAACTATGAGTTTGAGACTTGGTTTGAAACCATTCGTGACTTGCAGGGCGATTGTTTGATTTTCTCAACTGAGGGAACTAGTATTCGCTGGATTGGGAATGAACGAGGCTATGCAGGGGATCCCTTGTGGCAAAAAGTCAAGCCAGACCAGTTAGGAACAGAAGCGGAATTAGATTATCTACAGCACGGAGACCCCTCTGGGACGCTGTTTTCAATCGGGGAGGCAGATGTTTCTCTTCGGCCGGGCTGGTTTTACCATGAGGATCAGGACCCCAAGTCTCTCGAGGAGTTGGTCGAAATCTACTTTCACTCGGTAGGGCGGGGAACTCCACTCTTGCTTAATATCCCACCGAACCAAGATGGCCTCTTTGATGAAAGGGATATCCAGCGATTGTATGAATTTAGGGACTACTGTGATGAGCTCTATAGAGAAGATTTGGCTCTGGGAGGCAAGGTATCTGGTCCTGCCCTATTCTCAGACTTTGCCTGTTCTCACCTGACAGATGGACTAGAGGCTAGTTCTTGGGCAAGTGATGCAGAGTTGCCAATCGAATTAGAGCTCGATTTAGAGTCACCTAAAACTTTTGAGGTGATCGAGCTGAGGGAAGATTTGAAGCTAGGACAACGCATCGCTGCTTTCCATGTTCAGGTAGAGTTGGATGGTGTCTGGCAGGAGTTTGGATCAGGATTTACAGTGGGTTATAAACGCCTTTTGCGAGGATCCATGGTAGAGGCTCAGAAGGTGCGTGTAATCATCACAGAGGCACAGGATTTGCCAGTATTAACTAAGATTTCACTTTATAAAACACCTAGCTTGTCAAAAAAAGAAGCTGTTCAGCAACTAGAGTTTTCAGAAAAAAGTCTAGCTGTGACCAAGGGAGAAAATGTCCACTTTACAGTTAAGCGCAGAGAATGTAGTGGTCCTTTAGAAGCTAAGATTTCGATTCAACCAGGGACGGGTGTGCATGGTGTCGTTTATCGGGACGAGATTCAAGTCCTTGTGTTTCAAGTTGGCGAGACTGAAAAAAAGCTAACGCTACCAACCTTGTATTTTGCAGGAGATAAAAGCTTAGATTTTTATCTGAATTTGACGGTAGATGGTCAGCTTGTTGATCAGCTTCAGGTCCAAGTTTCATAAAAGAAGAACCTTTGCGCGATGCAAAGGTTCTTTTGGTTAGGAGTGATTTGGTAGCCAGCTGAGGGTGAAGGTCAGTTGCTCAGCTTTCAAGAGGTCTTGGTGTTGAATGCTAGATACTATGGTCTTGTCCAATCGACATTCTTTGACAAAGTTGAAGTGGCTGTGGTTTTGCTTGGTATGGATATCCAGCCATTTATTTTCCTTAGCCAGGTAGATACGGAGATGGTCAAAGAGAGGAATTCCGAGATCGTAACTTGGTTTGCCCGGACAGATCGGGTAGAATCCAAGAGCTGACCAGATGTACCAAGCCGAGAGACTGCCATTGTCTTCGTCGCCAGGATAGGCTTGCCAGCTGGGGTGAAAGGCTTTCTGACGCAAGGTTTTGATGAGTAGAGCAGTGTAGTCAGGGTAGTCGCTGTAGCGAAAGAGATAAGGGATGTGGAAGCTAGGTTGGTTGGAAATGGCGATTTGCCCAAAAGGAGCGGTAGCCATCTCGCTCATCTCGTGAATCTCGTAACCATAGCCGGTGGTTTCAAAGAGGGGAGCACCCTGACAGGCTTTCAAAAGATAGTGGCTGAAGGCTTCTTTTCCGCCCATAAGCTGGATTAAGCCTGGGATGTCGTGGAGAACGCCCAAAGTCGCTTGAATGGTAGAACATTCGGCGTAGTCTCGTCCCCAACTGTAAGGAGAGAAGTCAGGACGGAAGTTGCCTTGACGATCTCGCGCACGCATATAGCCTGTCTCAGAGTCAAAGAGATGACGGAAATTTTGAGAAGAAGTGTTATAAGTGTCAGCAATCTCTGTTTTCCCTAGTTTTTTGGAACAGCTGGCGATACAAAAGTCGCTATAGGCATAGTCAAGGGTGTGACTGACACTTTCGTGGTGGTCGGTAGAGAGATAACCTAGTTCTTGGTATTGTGCCAAACCGTGACGACCATTGATGCCGAGAGGGTCGGATTTGGTGGCTGTCTCCAGCATGGCTTGGAGGAGTTCTTCTTCCAAGTCGGGAGCCATATCCTTGCAGGCGCTATCTGCGATAATGCCGTCCAATAGAGTACCAGGCATCATACCACGTTCATCTGGAGCCAGCCATTTTGGCAGGAAACCAGTATCGCGGTAGCTATTGAGAAAGCCTTCTAAAAAGAGACGATAGTGTTCCGGTATAAGAAGGGCAAAGAGGGGGAAGGTGGTGCGGAAGGTATCCCAGAAGCCATTGTTACTAAAGAGGACGCCGGGTTTGACAGTACCAGTAGCCAGATCCATGTGGATGGCTTGCCCTGACTCGCTCACTTCATAAAATGTCTGTGGGAAGAGGAAGAGTCTGTAGAGGCAGTGATCAAAGAAGATTCGGTCGGCTTCCCCTGTCTCCACGATATCAAAACGGTGGAGGAGATTTTCCCAGTCTGCTTGGGCATTTGCTTTACAGCTGTCAAAGTCCTTTTGAGGTAGATTAAGCAGAGCTTGAGAAGGCGATATGAAAGAAGTTGCTAGTTGAATCTCGGCTTGACTGCTTGCTAAGTCAATTCGCCAGTCTCCCTCTTCTTGGCTGATAGCAAGAATATCCGTATTCATTTGTAGAGCAGTAAACAGTATCAGAGGATTTTTGGTAGTCTCAGTTTTACCTTCTTGTCGTAGGGAAAGAGTCCGCTTATCTACTTGCTCCACTGTCAGTTCATCTGCTGCATGAAGATAGAGGGAGAGGGCTTTGCCTTGCTTTTGCTCCAAACGAATAGAAGCGCCATAGCATGTCGGTGTGAGCTGGGTTTCAATCTGATAGCGCAGAGAAAAGAGTTTCAAATAGTGAGGCTGGAAGCAAGCTTTATCTATATCATAAGAAGACTGGCGGTGAAAGAGACTGTTTCCCCCAGGCTGACCTGTGACAGGTGTCAGAAGGAGCCAAGAATAGTCGCCAATCCAAGGACTGGGCTGGTGGGTTAAGCGAATCCCCTGAAAGATGGGCAGATGCGGATCGAAGAACCAAGCTCCCTCCTGATCACTGGTCTGTGGCACAAAATAATTCATCCCAAAAGGCACGCCTGTGTAAGGCAGGGTATTTCCCCGAGAGAAGGCATGCTTGCTAGCAGTACCAAAGCGGGTATCGATGGTTTCAAGTAGTGGTTTCATAAAAAAAGCTTTCTGTTGGAGTTTTTGTTTAGTATAACATGAAATTGCCAATAACCGAATTTTAAAAAGTAAATGCCCCTATAAATTTCGGTTAATAATTTACAAATATTCATTCTTTTGTTAGAATGAAGACAATAAAAAAAGAAAAGGGGATTTTTTATGAGTGATTCGGTAAATAATGTGAATAACGAAGAATCTGTAGAGAAGGTTGAAAACACGCCTGTAGAGGATGTGGAGTCAGTTGCTACTCAAGAACCAGAAACTGTGGAAGAAACTGCTTCTGAGCAAGCAAAAGATGACCAATCTGAAGAAGTGGTGGAGGAGAAAGATTCTAAATCAGAACAGAAAGAAGATGCAAAGACGTCAGCCGAGGCTTCAGCACAACAAGTAGTTGAAAAAACCAAAGGACTGTTTGCAACGAAACGCAAAGAAATCATTGCAGCTCTTGTGGCAGTAGCCGTTATTATTGTGGCATTTGTGGGATACAATATTATCCAGTCACAACCAAAAAGCTTGATTGGCGACGTCAAAGTTGAGTTTTCAGGTTATGAAGAATCTGGAACGGTAACTTATAATAGTCAAGATATTGCTGAGAAAGTAGCAGAAATAGCATACCAAAAAGTAGGCTTTAATAAAGATCAGGCAGCTGGTTTGGTTAAAAAAGATCCTATTATTTACGCAGAGGTGTCAAGAGATGGCAAGTTGGCGTCTAAATTGATACAAGCAGAAGCGATGATTAGTAGTGTCCATTATGAATTTGACAAAACAAATGGTCTCAAAAATGGGGATGAAGTTACGTTCACTGTAACAACAAGCTCAAAACACTCACCATTTAAAGTTGAAAAGAAAACTTTCAAAGTTGAAAACTTGAAAGAATATGAGAAGGTATCAGCTTCTGACTTGTTGACAGAAACACCTGTAACATTTACTGGGCTTAACGGCTCTGGTACTATTACAATCACTAAAAATTCTAAGGATGAAGCTTACTTTGATTTTGAAAATGGTAAACGTCCAAGAAATTTGAAAAATGGTGACAAAGTCACTTTGAAAGTGAAAGACGTAAATATCGATTCTTTGAAAGCAGCAGGAAAAGTGGTAGACTCTAAAACTGTCGAAGTAACAGTTGAAGGTTTAAAAGATGCGGAAGATGTGAAGAATTTAACTGATGTATTGAAGAAAAACGATGCATATAGCAAGGAGCTAAATAAGAATAGTACTAACGAAACCTATATTTTAGAACCTCAGGGTAGTTATATCGGTATCACTACAGGAACAGAAAATACGTCGAGTGCTCACATTGATATAATTACGGTGTATAAAGTCACGCGCAAAGGTAGTTTATTCACAAATGTTAGTTACAAGTACTATGGTTTCAGTGGTTACGAATTGAAAGATGACAATTTAGTCGCTAAGAAGGGTATAAGTCCAATCAATGGTGGAGGGCTAGAAGATTTTGAAGTGTTAAAAGAAGAACTTCAAAGAAAAAACTACCATTTGATAGAGGTTAAAAAAGACGAAAAGAAAAGTGAATAGAAAAGTTGGGGAGAGCCCCAACTTTTTTTCATAAGTTTGTTTCAAAACGACTTTAGTTTGTGTATATCTTTTAGGGGTTATTTTTTTTATACTGAACATGAAACTTGTTTGAAAGAGGAAATTGCACGATGATTTATTCGAAAGAAATTGTTAGAAAATGGCTAGACGAAGTAGCAGAGCGGGCTAAGGACCATCCGGAGTGGGTGGATGTCTTTGAGCGTTGCTATACAGACACCTTGGACAATACGGTTGAGATCCTAGAAGATGGTTCAACCTTTGTACTCACAGGGGATATTCCTGCCATGTGGCTTCGGGATTCGACAGCACAACTTAGACCCTACCTTCATGTGGCTAAAAGAGATCCTCTCTTGCGTCAGACCATTGCAGGTTTGGTCAAGCGTCAGATGACCTTGGTGCTCAAGGATCCTTATGCCAACTCCTTTAACATTGAGGAGAACTGGAAGGGCCACCACGAGACTGACCATACCGACCTTAATGGTTGGATTTGGGAACGCAAGTATGAGGTGGACTCGCTTTGCTATCCTTTGCAACTGGCTTATCTCCTTTGGAAAGAGACTGGCGAGACCAGTCAATTTGATGAGACTTTTGTCGCAGCTACCAAGGAAATTCTTCATCTGTGGACGGTGGAACAAGACCACAACAATTCACCTTATCGTTTTGTCCGTGATACGGACCGCAAGGAAGATACTCTGGTAAATGATGGCTTTGGACCTGCCTTTGCAGTGACAGGTATGACCTGGTCAGCCTTTCGTCCGAGTGATGACTGCTGCCAGTATAGCTACTTGATTCCGTCCAATATGTTTGCCGTAGTCGTATTGGGGTATGTGCAAGAAATCTTTGCAGAACTGGATCTAGCTGATAGCGAGGGTATTATTGCTGACGCTAAGCGTCTCCAAGCAGAGATCCAAGAAGGCATCGAAAACTACGCTTACACAACTAACAGCAAGGGTGAAAAGATTTATGCCTTTGAAGTGGATGGTTTAGGGAATGCTAGCATCATGGACGATCCAAATGTACCAAGTTTGTTGGCTGCGCCTTATCTGGGCTATTGCGACATTGAAGACGAAGTGTATCAAGCTACACGCCGCACTATTCTGAGCCCTGAAAATCCATATTTCTACCAAGGGAAATACGCTAGTGGCCTAGGAAGTTCTCATACCTTCTATCGCTATATCTGGCCCATTGCCCTTTCTATCCAAGGCTTGACAACAAGAGATAAGGCGGAGAAGAAATTCTTGCTCGATCAGCTGGTTGCCTGCGATGGTGGAACAGGTGTTATGCACGAAAGCTTCCACGTGGATGACCCAACGCTCTACTCTCGTGAATGGTTCTCTTGGGCCAACATGATGTTCTGTGAATTAGTCTTGGATTACCTGGATATTCGCTAGTCAGTTCTTTAGTTAGATAGAAATAAAAATTTAAATTTAGAATGAGGTTTTACTTCATGGAAAATGTTGTTGTACATATTATCTCACATAGTCACTGGGACCGTGAGTGGTACTTACCTTTTGAAAGCCACCGGATGCAGTTGGTGGAATTATTTGATAATCTTTTTGACCTTTTTGAAAATGACCCTGAGTTCAAGAGTTTCCACTTGGATGGCCAAACCATTGTCCTTGATGACTATTTGGAAATTCGCCCTGAAAATCGCGACAAAGTCCAACGTTACATCGACGAAGGCAAACTCAAAATTGGTCCCTTTTACATCTTGCAGGATGATTACTTGATTTCAAGTGAAGCCAATGTTCGCAATACCTTGATTGGTCAAGCAGAATGTGCAAAATGGGGCAAATCAACCCAGATTGGTTACTTCCCAGATACCTTTGGAAATATGGGACAAGCTCCTCAAATCCTTCAGAAATCAGGCATTCACGTGGCAGCTTTTGGGCGTGGTGTGAAGCCGATTGGATTTGACAACCAAGTCCTCGAAGATGAGCAGTTCACTTCCCAGTTTTCAGAAATGTACTGGCAGGGTGCGGACGGAAGTCGTGTCCTCGGTATCCTCTTTGCCAACTGGTACAGTAACGGGAATGAAATCCCAGTTGATAAGGACGAAGCCCTGGCCTTCTGGAAACAAAAATTGTCAGACGTGCGTGACTATGCTTCGACCAACCAATGGTTGATGATGAACGGCTGTGACCACCAGCCTGTACAGCGCAATCTGAGCGAAGCCATTCGTGTGGCCAATGAACTCTTCCCAGATGTGACCTTTGTGCATAGTTCCTTTGATGACTATGTTCATGCAGTAGAAAGTGCTCTACCTGAGCAACTATCTACCGTTACGGGTGAGTTGACCAGTCAAGAAACAGATGGTTGGTACACACTTGCCAATACTTCTTCATCACGAATTTACCTCAAACAAGCCTTCCAAGAAAATAGCAACTTGCTAGAACAAGTGGTGGAGCCATTGACCGTCATCACTGGTGGTCACAACCATAAGGACCAGTTGACCTATGCTTGGAAAGTCCTTCTACAAAATGCGCCACATGACAGTATCTGTGGCTGTAGTGTGGACGAGGTTCACCGTGAGATGGAAACACGTTTTGCCAAGGTCAACCAAGTCGGAAACTTCGTTAAGACCAATCTTCTCAACGAGTGGAAGGGTAAAATTGCAACCCAGGAAGCTCAAAGCGACCATCTCTTTACCGTCATCAATACAGGCTTGCATGACAAGGTTGATACTGTCAGCACAGTGATTGATGTGGCGACTTGTGATTTTAAAGAATTGCACCCAACAGAAGGCTATAAGAAAATGGCAGCCTTGACCTTGCCAAGCTACCGTGTCGAAGACTTGGAAGGGCATGCTGCAGAAGCGAAAATCGAAGATCTAGGAGCTAATTTTGAGTATGATTTGCCAAAAGACAAGTTCCGTCAGGCTCGTATCGCTCGACAAGTGCGCGTGACAGTCCCTGTTCATCTAGCACCACTTTCTTGGACAACCTTCCAATTGCTTGAAGGAGAACAAGAACACCGTGACGGTATTTACCAAAATGGAGTGATTGATACGCCATTTGTAACGGTCAGCGTGGATGAAAACATCACGGTCTACGACAAGACAACTCATGAAGCTTATGAAGATGTTATTCGCTTTGAAGATCGTGGTGACATTGGAAATGAGTACATCTATTTCCAACCAAAAGGAACAGAGCCTATCTACGCAGAACTCAAAGGCTGTGAGGTCTTGGAAAATACAGCTCGTTTTGCCAAGATTTTGCTCAAACATGAATTGACAATTCCAGTAAGTGCAGACGAAAAACTGGATGGAGAACAAAGAGGCATTATCGAGTTTATGACGCGTGAAGCTGGGCGCTCAGAAGAATTGACAACCCTTCCTCTGGAAACAGAGATGACCGTCTTTGTTGACAATCCACAAATCCGTTTCAAGACTCGCTTTACCAACACCGCTAAGGACCACCGTATCCGTCTCTTGGTTAAGACTCATAATACGCGTCCAAGCAATGACTCTGAAAGCATCTATGAGGTGGTGACAAGACCAAACAAACCAGCGGCTTCATGGGAAAATCCTGAAAATCCTCAACACCAACAAGCCTTTGTCAGCCTATATGATGATGAAAAAGGGGTGACAGTGGCCAATAAAGGATTGCACGAGTATGAAATCCTTGGAGACGACACCATTGCAGTGACCATTCTTCGTGCCTCAGGTGAGTTAGGTGACTGGGGTTACTTCCCAACACCAGAGGCTCAATGCTTGCGTGAGTTTGAAGTTGAGTTTACACTTGAGTGCCACCAAGCAGGGGAACGCTTCTCCGCTTTCCGTCGTGCCAAAGCCTTTCAAACACCATTCACTAGTCTTCAGGTCGCTAAACAAGAAGGAAGTGTGGCAGCGACTGGCAGCCTCTTGAGCCATGCGGCGCTCAGCTTACCACAAGTCTGCCCGACAGCCTTTAAGGTAGCTGAAAATGAAGAAGGATATGTTTTCCGTTACTACAATATGAGCCAAGAAAATGTGCGCATATCTGAACACCAACAAACCATTCTTGACTTACTTGAGCGACCATATCCAGTTCATTCAGGACTCTTAGCACCACAAGAAATTCGCACAGAATTGATCAAAAAAGAAGACATTTAACAGTTTTAAAGTGTTTGATAACGAATACTATGAGATAGAAAGGAGGGGCGAAAGAGTAAGGACTAACTACTGATTCGCCCCTTTTTATGGAAAGAACAATGACCATTGCAACCATTGATATCGGAGGGACTGGGATTAAGTTTGCCAGTCTGACTCCTGATGGAAAAATACTAGATAAGACAAGTACTCCAACGCCAGAAAGTTTGGAGGATTTACTGACTTGGTTAGACAAATGCTTGGCAGAGAAAGATTATAAGGGCATTGCCATGAGCGTTCCAGGCGCGGTCAATCAAGAAACAGGTGTGATTGAGGGAATCAGTGCCGTACCTTACATTCATGGCTTTTCTTGGTATGAGACGCTTGCTCATCATCAGCTACCTGTCCATCTAGAAAATGATGCCAACTGTGTTGGACTTAGTGAACTGCTGGCTCACCCAGAGATTGAAAATGCAGCCTGTGTCGTGATTGGGACAGGAATTGGCGGAGCTATGATAATCAATGGCAAACTTCACCGTGGTCGCCACGGCTTAGGTGGTGAGTTTGGCTATATGACAACCATTGAACCAGCTGAAAAACTCAACAACTGGTCGCTACTAGCCTCTACAGGAAACATGGTTCGCTACGTGATTGAAAAATCTGGTCAGACTGACTGGGATGGTCGCAAGATTTACCAAGAAGCTGCAGCAGGCAATGCCCTTTGCCAAGAAGCCATTGAGCGCATGAACCGTAATCTGGCTCAAGGTTTGCTCAATATCCAGTATCTCATCGACCCAGATGTCATTAGTCTGGGAGGTTCTATCAGCCAAAATCCAGACTTTATCCAAGGTGTCAAGAAGGCTGTCGATAACTTTGTCGAAAGCTACGAAGAATACACGGTCGCACCAGTTATCCAAGCTTGCACCTATCATGCAGATGCCAATCTCTATGGCGCCCTTGTCAACTGGCTGCAGGAGGAAAACCAATGGTAAGATTTACAGGACTTAGTCCCAAACAAACTCAGGCAATCGACTTGCTGACAAAACATATCTCTTTACCAGATGTGGAAGTGGCAGTCACTCCGTCTGACCAAGCCTCTATCTCTATCAAGGGTGAGGGAGGCCACTATCAACTAACCTATCGCAAACCTCACCAACTTTACCGCGCCTTGTCCTTGTTGGCAACAGCTCTAGTAGAAGGTAATAAAGTAGCGATTGAGGAGCAGGCAGCTTATGAAGATTTAGCCTACATGGCAGACTGTTCGCGAAATGCAGTGCTAAATGTCGCTTCTGCCAAACAGATGATTGAGGTCTTGGCTCTCATGGGCTACTCAACATTTGAGCTTTACATGGAAGACACCTACCAGATTGAGGGGCAACCATACTTTGGTTACTTCCGTGGAGCCTATTCAGCTGAAGAGTTACAGGAAATCGAAGCCTACGCTCAGCAGTTTGACATGACCTTTGTGCCTTGCATCCAGACCTTGGCCCACTTGTCAGCCTTTGTCAAATGGGGTGTTAAGGAAGTGCAGGAACTCCGTGATGTGGAGGACATTCTCCTTATCGGCGAAGAAAAGGTTTATGATTTGATTGATGGGATGTTTGCCACTCTGTCTAAATTGCAGACTCGCAAGGTCAATATCGGGATGGATGAAGCCCACTTGGTTGGCTTGGGACGCTACCTTATCTTGAATGGCGTTGTGGACCGTAGTCTTCTCATGTGTCAACACTTGGAGCGCGTGCTGGATATTGCAGACAAGTATGGTTTTCACTGCCAGATGTGGAGTGATATGTTCTTTAAACTCATGTCAGCGGATGGTCAGTACGATCGTGATGTGGAAATCCCTGAGGAAACTCGTGTCTACCTAGACCGTCTCAAAGACCGTGTAACCTTGGTTTACTGGGATTATTATCAAGACAGCGAAGAAAAGTACAATCGCAATTTCCGCAACCATCACAAGATTAGCCAAGATATTGCCTTTGCAGGTGGTGCTTGGAAGTGGATTGGTTTCACACCCAACAACCATTTCAGCCGTCTCATCGCTATCGAGGCCAATAAAGCCTGTCGTGCTAATGACATCAAAGAAGTCATTGTGACGGGTTGGGGGGATAATGGTGGGGAAACTGCCCAGTTTTCTGTCCTACCAAGCTTGCAAATCTGGGCAGAACTCAGCTACCGCAATGACCTAGACCGTTTGTCTGCTCACTTCAAGACCAATACAGGTCTATCGGTTGAGGACTTTATGCAGATTGACCTAGCTAACCTCTTACCAGACTTGCCAGGCAATCTCAGCGGGATCAATCCCAACCGCTATGTCTTTTATCAGGATGTTCTCTGTCCGATTCTTGATCGACACATGACACCTGAACAGGACAAACCACACTTCGCTCAGGCAGCTGAGATTCTCTCTGACATCAAAGAAAAAGCTGGTGCCTACTCTTATCTCTTTGAAACTCAGGCCCAGTTGAACCAGATTTTAAGTAGCAAAGTGGATGTGGGACGACGCATCCGTGAAGCTTATAAAGCCGGTGACAAAGTCAGCTTACAGCAAATCGCCAGACAAGAATTACCAAAACTCAGAAGCGAGATTGAACATTTCCATGCCCTCTTTAGCCACCAATGGTTGAAGGAAAACAAGGTCTTTGGTTTGGATACGGTCGATATCCGTATGGGCGGACTCTTGCAACGCATCAAGCGAGCAGAGAGTCGCATCGAGGCTTATCTGGCAGGACAGATTGACCGCATCGATGAGCTAGAAGTTGAAATCCTACCATTTACTGACTTCTACGCAGATAAGGATTTCGCAGCAACTACAGCCAACCAGTGGCATACCATTGCGACAGCATCGACGATTTATACGACTTAATACTCTTCGAAAATCTCTTCAAACCACGTCAGCTTCGCCTTACCGTATAGATGTTACTGACTTCGTCAGTTTTATCTGCAACCTCAAAGCAGTGCTTTGAGCAGCTTGCGGCTAGCTTCCTAGTTTGCTCTTTGATTTTCATTGAGTATAAAAACAAGAACAGTGTCCCTTGTTCAGAGTGTTTCTCGTGAAACCTATTTCTTATAAAAAACTTCTCCACAAAAAATAATTTGTGGAGTTTTTTCTATAATTAGTAGTTTAACCTAGCCATCAATTAGGAGTATACTAATAATGTAATCGTTATCAAACCTAAAAATTCGGTGAAATCAGTTTTTAGGAATAAAAAGGGAGGAAAGTATGAAAAAGTTTTCAAAGACCTTGAGAGATAACTGGATCTTTCTCTTGATGGTTTTACCAGGGGCACTCTGGTTGATTCTATTCTTTTACATTCCAGTATTTGGGAATGTGGTCGCCTTTAAAGACTACCATATGACCAGTAATGGTTTCATAGATAGTATTGTGAATAGTAAATGGGTCGGGTTAGATAATTTCAGATTCTTGTTTAGTTCAAAAGACGCCTTTATCATCACTCGAAATACCGTTCTCTACAATCTCGGCTTTATCTTTATCGGTTTGATTGTATCAGTAGGGATTGCCATTATCCTCAGCGAGCTTCGTTCTAAGAGAATGGTTAAGATTTTCCAAACGTCTATGTTGTTCCCTTACTTCCTGTCATGGGTTATCATTAGTTTCTTTACAGATGCTTTCCTAAACATTGACAAAGGGGTCTTCAACCATTTCCTAACATCCATTGGCATGAAGGAAGTCAACTTCTACGCTGACTTAGGCATTTGGCCATACCTTCTCCTTTTCCTAGGTATTTGGAAAGGATTTGGATATAGCAGTGTCATGTACTATGCGACAATCATGGGAATTGACCCAACCTACTACGAAGCAGCAACAGTGGACGGGGCTAGCAAGTGGCAACGTATTCGCAACGTAACCATTCCTCAGTTGACTCCACTTGTAACTGTATTGACCATCCTTGCAGTCGGAAATATTTTCCGTGCAGACTTTGGTCTCTTCTATCAAATCCCGCATAATGCTGGTCAGCTTTACAATGTAACCAACGTTTTGGATGTATATGTCTTTAATGGTTTGACTCAGACAGCAGATATCGGTATGGCTTCAGCAGCCGGTCTTTACCAATCCGTTGTCGGCTTGATACTGGTTATTCTATCAAACTTGCTTGCAAGACGAGTTGATCCAAACTCAGCTTTGTTCTAGAAAGGGGGAGAATATGGCAGAAAAGAAAATTAAAAAAGAAAAAATCGATAATGTCGGCATTCACTCCTTCAGTAAGAAATCAGATATCTTCTTTAGTATCATCTCTGGTTTGATCGCTCTTTCTTGTATCTTGCCCTTTATCTTCGTTATCATCATTTCGGTGACAGACGAAAAGAGCATCCTCCAGTATGGATATAGCTTTTTCCCTTCGAAGTTTGGTGTAGATGGATTCCAGTTCTTAGCTCAGTTTAAAGATAAGATCCTCCAAGCGCTCTTTATCTCAGTTTTTGTAACCGTAGTCGGAACAGTGACCAACGTCTTCATTACAACCACTTATGCCTACGCCATCTCACGTACAACCTTTAAGTACCGCAGATTCTTTACGATCTTCGCTCTTCTTAGTATGTTGTTCAATGCTGGTTTGGTACCAGGCTATATCGTGGTTACTCGCCTGCTTCAACTGGGTGATACCGTTTGGGCCTTGATTGTTCCAATGCTCCTCTCACCATTCAACATCATCTTGATGCGTTCCTTCTTCAAGAAGACCATTCCAGAAGCCATTCTCGAATCTGCTCGTATCGATGGTGCCAGTGAAGCTCGGATCTTCTTCCAGATCTGTTTGCCATTGTCACTTCCAGGTATCGCAACCATCACGCTTTTGACAGCTCTTGGTTTCTGGAACGACTGGTTCAACGCCCTTCTTTACATCAAGAGTGATAACTTGTATCCATTGCAATATTTGCTCATGCAAATCCAACAAAATATGGACTACATTGCAAAAGCAGTCGGCCTATCTGGTCAACTGGGAGTTGCTCTACCAAAAGAAACAGGTCGTATGGCCATGGTTGTTGTTGCAACCCTTCCAATCGCGATTCTGTATCCATTCTTCCAACGCTACTTTGTTAAAGGTTTGACGATCGGTGGTGTCAAAGAATAGCACTTGCTGAGAAACACCGTTTCTCCCTTCCCAACTTCATCATAGCGATTGAAGTTAAAAATCATTAAATCGTTTATAAGTTTAAAAATAAAAAAAGGAGTTTTTATCATGAAAAACTGGAAAAAATATGCTTTTGCATCTGCTAGCGTAGTCGCTTTGGCTGCAAGTCTTGCTGCCTGTGGAAACCTTACAGGTAACAACAAAAAAGCTGCAGATACTACTTCAGGTGAAAAAACTGTTATCAAAATGTACCAAATCGGTGACAAACCAGACAACTTGGATGAATTGCTAGAAAATGCAAACAAAATCATCGAAGAAAAAGTCGGTGCTAAATTGGACATCCAATACCTTGGATGGGGCGACTATGATAAGAAAATGTCTGTTATCACATCATCTGGTGAAAACTATGATATCGCATTTGCATCTAACTATGTCGTAAATGCTCAAAAAGGTGCCTATGCTGACTTAACAGAATTGTATAAAAAAGAAGGAGCAGAGCTTTACAAAGCACTTGACCCAGCTTACATCAAAGGGAACACTGTAAACGGTAAGATCTATGCAGTACCAGTTGCAGCTAACGTTGCATCATCTCAAAACTTTGCCTTCAACGGAACACTTCTTGCTAAATACGGTATCGATATTTCAGGTGTAACTTCATACGAAACACTTGAGCCAGTCTTGAAACAAATCAAAGAAAAAGCTCCAGATGTAGTACCATTTGCGGTTACGAAGAACTTTATCCCATCTGATAACTTTGACTACCCAGTACCAAACGGGCTTCCATTTGTTATCGACCTTGAAGGAGACACTACTAAGATCGTAAACCGTTACGAAGTGCCTCGTTTCAAAGAACACTTGAAGACTCTTCACAAATTCTATGAAGAAGGATACATTCCAAAAGACGTAGCAACAAGCGACACTTCATTTGACCTTCAACAAGATACTTGGTTCGTTCGTGAAGAAACAGTAGGACCAGCTGACTATGGTAACAGCTTGCTCTCACGTGTTGCTAACAAAGATATCCAAATCAAACCAATCACTAACTTTATCAAGAAAAACCAAACAACACAAGTTGCTAACTTTGTCATTTCAAACAACTCTAAGAACAAAGAAAAATCAATGGAAGTGTTGAACCTCTTGAACACGAACCCAGAACTCTTGAACGGTCTTGTTTACGGTCCAGAAGGCAAGAACTGGGAAAAAATTCAAGGTAAAGAAAACCGTGTACGCGTCCTTGATGGCTACAAAGGAAATACTCACATGGGTGGATGGAACACTGGTAACAACTGGATTCTTTACATCAACGAAAACGTTACAGACCAACAAATCGAAGATTCTAAGAAACAATTGGCAGAAGCTAAAGAATCTCCAGCACTTGGATTCATCTTTAACACTGACAATGTGAAATCTGAAATCTCAGCAATTTCTAACACAATGCAACAATTCGATACAGCTATCAACACTGGTACTGTAGACCCAGATAAAGCAATCCCAGAATTAATGGAAAAATTGAAATCTGAAGGTGCCTACGAAAAAGTATTGAACGAAATGCAAAAACAATACGATGAATTCTTGAAAAACAAAAAATCATAAGATTGATTGATTTCGTGTATTCATTCCTAATTCCTAAAAATGTGATCACTGCCTTCCTTAGTTTCCTAGGGGAGGTAGTGATTTTTAGGATGTAAAAATGAAAAGAGTAGTTCTAAGAGTTTTGGCGATGTGATACACATGTATCTACAGGAGGTCCATTATGAAAAAATATCGCCTTCTTTTCAAAATGAGTGCTGTCTTCTCTTACCTATTTTTCGTATTTGGTCTTTCTCAGCTGACGTCTATTGTTCAAAATTATTGGCAATTTTCTTCTCAGGTAGGAAATATCTTCTGGATTCAAAATATCTTAAGTCTGCTATTTAGTGGAGTCATGATTTGGATTCTGCTTAAGACAGGCCATGGTTATCTCTTTCGCATTCCGAGAAAAAAATGGTTCTGGTATTCAATCTTGACAGTCCTAGTAGCGGTAGTTCATATATCTTTTAATATTCATACAGCTAGATATGTTCAGTCAACTGCTGAAGGTTGGGCTCTACTGATTGGTTTTAGTGAGACTAATTTTGCCGAATTGGGTATCTACATATCCCTGTTCTTTCTAGTGCCGCTGATGGAAGAGTTGCTCTATAGAGGATTACTGCAACACGCCTTTTTTAAAGATTCGAGATTTGGTCTTGATTTGCTCCTTCCGTCCATTTTATTTGCTCTCCCTCATTTTTCAAACTTTCCTAGTCTGTTAGATATCTTCGTCTTTGCAACATCTGGAATCATCTTTGCTGGTTTGACCCGTTATACCAAGAGCATTTATCCTTCCTATGCGGTGCATGTGATCAATAATATTGTAGCGACCTTACCATTTTTGCTGACTTTTTTACATAGGGTGTTTGGGTAAAATACTGGCTGGAGAGTTAGGAATTATAGTTTTTCAATTTATAAGCGAATTTCAGGAGGGAAATGAGTATGACACCATTAAAATGGTTTGCTGGAGGAAGTGAAAGACGTTGTGAAGCGATGATCATCATTGATCATCTATTGGAAGATATAAAGGTTGCGCCTCAACTTGCTCCCCTGAAAAATCAGTTAGTGATTTATCAAAAACGATTAAAGGACGATGGAACCTCTACTCCATTTATTCTGAGCCAAATGAACGTTGACATCTCACGTGTGTTGATTGATAACAAGCTGGGTTTGTCAGAAAGTCAAGCTAAGCAAATCAAAAAATTGAGAGAATTATCTGCGATTCGCTATGGTTACTGATGAAGTGCAGTGGTAGGTCTCTCTATATAATTTTCGGTCAAATAAATTGCATTCGTTTTCTCAAGTGGGTATACTAGAATAGTTGAATGAAAAATTCTGAAAATTTAAGAATAGAAAAGAGAACAAATCTTATGGCAAAAGATATTCGTGTCTTACTTTACTACCTCTATACTCCAATTGAAAATGCAGAGCAATTTGCGGCAGATCACTTGGCTTTCTGTAAATCAATCGGTCTCAAAGGCCGTATCCTCGTCGCTGACGAGGGGATTAACGGGACTGTTTCAGGTGACTACGAAACAACTCAAAAATACATGGACTACGTTCACAGCCTCCCAGGTATGGAAGACCTCTGGTTCAAGATTGACGAAGAAAGTGAACAAGCCTTCAAGAAGATGTTTGTTCGCTACAAGAAAGAAATTGTCCACCTTGGTTTGGAAGACAATGACTTTGACAACGACATCAACCCACTTGAAACAACAGGTGCTTACTTGTCTCCAAAAGAGTTCAAAGAAGCCCTTCTTGACGAAGATACAGTGGTTCTTGACACACGTAACGATTATGAGTACGACCTAGGACATTTCCGTGGGGCTATCCGTCCAGACATCCGCAACTTCCGTGAGTTGCCACAATGGGTCCGTGACAACAAGGAAAAATTCATGGATAAACGTGTCGTGGTTTACTGTACAGGTGGAGTTCGCTGTGAGAAATTCTCAGGCTGGATGGTCCGTGAAGGCTATAAAGATGTCGGCCAATTGCACGGAGGAATCGCAACTTACGGTAAAGACCCAGAAGTCCAAGGTGAACTTTGGGATGGGAAAATGTACGTCTTTGACGAGCGTATCGCCGTTGATGTTAACCATGTCAACCCAACCATCGTAGGGAAAGACTGGTTTGATGGAACACCATGTGAACGTTATGTCAACTGTGGAAATCCCTTCTGTAACCGTCGTATCCTAACATCAGAAGAAAATGAAGACAAGTACCTTCGTGGATGCTCACACGAGTGCCGTGTTCACCCACGCAACCGCTACGTCTCAGAAAATGAATTGACACAAGCAGAAGTGATCGAGCGTCTAGCAGCTATCGGTGAAAGCTTGGATCAAGTCGCTACTGTATAAAGCAAACAGCCCTTAGGGGCTGTTTTTCTATGCTTTTTATCTAAAAATCTAAAATTTGTTTCTGTATCTTTCAGGAAAATAGGTTATACTATATGTAAACGATTTCAAAGGAGGCCAGTTATGGCGAAAACATTTTTTATCCCAAATAAAGAAAGCATTCTAGGACAACAGGAGATCTTGACTGCCAAGTCTATCTTGGCCTTGGTGGAGGGCTTGGAGTCACACAGTTATGATGCGGTCTATCTCCGTCAGCCCCTCAATCGTCTCGAGTATATCGAGTGTGGAATTGTAGGTCAGTCGCAATTTCTCTTCAAGGTGAACTATGCGGATAGCCGAAAAGGCTATCAAGTGGTGATTCCAGACTTCCTTACCAGAGCGGACTGGGAGATTGTAGAAGCTCTCCTCCAAGCCCTATCAAACAAGTTGGGTGAGGCAGTAGAAGGGCTAGAAGGGTTTGACTTTGAAGCTTATTTCCGAGAAACGGTCAAGCATTATCTATCTGACAAAGCGGCTCGTCTAGTCTATTGCCAAGGGCTCTTGTCCCCTATCTATCTCAATAAGGAATACCTCGAGAGCTTTTTGGCTGAGGATGGATTGGCACGTTTTGAAGAGCTGGTCAAGAAGGTTCAAGGCTCTGATGCCTACCTTGCCAGTGTGAAATTTTACCCAGACGCCCAAGGCAAGGTACACGGTATCTACCACCTAGCCCAGGGAGTCAAGACGATTTTGCCAAAGGAACCCTTTGTACCAGCTCCTTATACCGAGCAGCTGGCAGGCAAGAATCTTGTTTGGGAGATTGACCTAGTGACGATTTCTGGTGATGGGTCCAAAGCCAAAGACTATGAAGCTGTCGCCCGCTTGGACTATGCAAGATTCCTAGAGTCACTACCAACAGCATTTTACCAGCAACTAGATGCCAATCAATTGGAAGTACAAGCCATTTTGGGAAAAGATTTTGAGGAATTGGCAAGCATCGAGTAGACCTTGTCCAAAAAAGAGTAAGTCTAAAAATCCCTGTCATTAACAAATGGCAGGGATTTTGGTTAAAAGAATGTCAGGATGCGAAGGTAATCCACTGTCAGCGCGAGCTCTGCAATGAAGAAGGGGAAGAGAATAGCGCCATCAAGTAAGACAGCTAGCAAGAAACGATAAAATGGGTCAAGGCTACTAGCCTTACTTGGCTTGCTAATCACAAAGAGATTGCCAAGGGCAAAGATGGTCATGCTTAGAAGAGTGAGGATGCCAGCGAATCGCAAGCCGCCAAAAAGTGCAAAGAAACTTGCTAGAGCCGTTAAGACAAGCGGGATAGCAAAGAGTCGGCTGTAACGATCGCAAGCTTCTTGGAATGTGAAGTCGCTCTCCTGGTCCAGTACACGTCGGACAGTAAAGCCTCCCAAAATGATGGAAAAGTAAAATAGAGCGCTAGCGACCAAGATAGAAAGTCCAGCAAAGAGATCTAAAGGTGGGAGCTGGTTAGGTAAACTATTGGCAATAGAGGCCATATAGCCGTAGTAGAGGTGCTTGATATGATAGATACTAAAGAAAAGGTTGATTGACGACAGCAAGGTGAGTAGGGCAAAGACACTATAACGATGCTTTTGGTCCGTATTCTTGCTGGTAGTTGGTTCTTGGATAGCGTCCAGCAGCCAAGTCCAAAATAGTGCGATTTCTGCTTTTAATCTGGCTGTTTTACGAGGGTCAATATCTGGGATATAGGGGCTTTCTAAAGCCTTGCTGAGGATGCTTTTCTCTTTTGCAGGGTTTTCTTGCTTGTGCTCCTCTTCAGCTTTCCCTTGTCCCTCTTCCTTGGTTTGGGCTTCTTCAATCATTTCGGGAGTTTCCTCCTCATGCGTTTCCGACTCTTTAGGTGAGACAGATGTTTCTTGGCTTACTTGTGGTTCAGTCTCCACAGTTTCCGAAGTCTCAGGCTCGTTGGGCTGGATTTCTGATTTTGTCTGAGGTGATTTCTTCTCAAGATCGGCACTTTCAAACCATTCTTGTGTCATGGTGGAACCTCCTTTTTTATGGTCGTTTTCTATCTTTAGACTAGCAGATGAAAGCGTTTTTGTCAATGATTTCTAGATGGAGAAGAGTGCTCTTCTTTAGGTAGGTAGATATCCTGGTTGGCTTTTGCAATGAGCAGGTCCTTGACATCTGCTTTGTCTGTCTTGTAGGGGTTGGCAAGTTCATTCTCTTTTTGTCCACGATGTTCTTCTTTAGGTTTATGATAGATACCACCATGCTGAGAAGAAAGATCTAGATTGATACGGTCAGTCTCTTTCTGGGAGAGAATGAGGTTTAGAGTGGAATGGGCCTCTAGCTCAACCTTGCCGTGGACCTTGATATTCTCAGCATAGATGTGTTCCCTTTCCGTCTTGACCTGGCTATCTGTAAATTCGGTATCAAAGATATTGATGATATGAGGTGTCGTTAGTGTACTATTCTTGATAGAGCTTTCTGTTATTCTTAAGAGATAGCCTTTTGTTTTGATTGTCGCATTTTCAAGATTGGCTTGACGAATATTGGTTTGTCCACGATTGGCTGAGACGGTGATAGCTTGCAGCCTTCTTCCTTTAGGGAGGGAGAGAATGACTTCGTCAAAACGGTGAGAATAATTGCTGGCAATACGAAGTAGGCCTTCGATTCCTGAACCTAGAAAGCGATGTTGGGAGGCTTGTTTGTCAGTGACGCTTAGTGTTTTGTCACTCATGCCAGTAGTCAGATCGTGACGACCAGACACGGAAGGATGATAGGTGATGTGGATCTTGTCATCTACCGACTCTGTGATAGTTAGGCTATGTTCCTCAAGGGTCAAATCAAGTTTTTCCACCTCACTTCCGAAGGTCACTTCTTCGATACGATTGTCATAGACGGGGTCTTTTGACATGGCAAGCAAACTTTGAATACCATTGGACTGGGCGCCTACAATGATCATGATAAAACCGAGGATTGTAGAAACCACACCAAAGATGAGAAATCCTTTTGTCAATTTACGCATGTCTATCACCTCTCTTTCCTTTTTTAAGAATCCATTGCACCAAGCGGACGATCAGGAGCCCAAAGAAACGAGCTACATAGGAGATGCCCAGTAGAACAAGAGAAGAAGCACCGATAGAAAGCAAACCGGCCCCAAAAATCAAGATAAAGGCAGATTTGGCTTCGACTAGGACGCTAAAGCTCTCTACGATAAAGAGTCCACCTAGCAGGATACCCGTCACAGAGACGGTAAAGAAGGCTAAAATGACGGAGACGGCTGCGATAATAATACCGATGATGGCCATGAGGATGCCAATCCCGACCGGAATTCCGATAGGAGCTACTAGCAGGGCCAGGAGGGCAATGTGTAGCAGTTGACGGTCATTCTTTTGAGCAGGGGCTTCATTGACTTTTTTATCGAGAAGATCAGAGAGGACATCATGGGCAGCTTCTTTTGGTGTTCCCAGACTGGCAATGAGTTCCTCTTCGCCCTCTGAACCCGCATCGTCAAATAGTTCCTTAAAGTAGTCCATAGCTTCGATGCGGTCAGCTTCAGGTAGTTTATGGAGATAGGTTTCTAACTGAGTCAGATAGTCAGTTCTTGTCATGGCGGATACTCCCTTCTATGATGCCGTTGACGGTGTCGGTATAGAGCGTCCACTCTTCCTTTAGAGTAACGAGCTGCTCTACGCCCCGATTGGTCAAGGAGTAGTATTTGCGCATACGCCCCTGAAACTCTCTAGAGTAGGTGGTGAGAAAGCCACTGGCTTCCAATTTTTTGAGAATGGGATAGAGCGTAGATTCTTTGATATTGGCGATGAGTTTAATGGTTTGGCTAATCTCATAACCATAAGAATCCCCCTGCTCCAGTACAGCCAAGATGAGAAACTCGATCAAGGCAGAGGATGTTGGGAAGTACATGGGAAACCTCCTTTATATTATATAAAAATTTTATATATACTCTTTTCAAATATAGTGTATCTCAAGTTGAAAGCCCTGTCAAGAAATATGTGTAAAAATTTTACATATAAAAAAACTCCTAGTATAAACTAGGAGTTTAGAGGCTCTGACATCAGCTATTTCACAGAAATTTATATTTTAAAGATAAGCTAGAATAATGATTTATAATCTAGGATATTATCTCTTATGCCGTCTAGCAAAGGGATAAACTCAGTAAAATCGAATTCTTTATAATTCTTTAGAACATACTTTGAAAAAATTTCTTTTCCATAATGATTATCACCACCATCTTTATGAAATTCCTTTCCTTTTAAAATAGGTAGTGAATTTTGAGACGATGAAAATAATAAATCTTCAATATCAGAGGACTTACCGTCATTCATGTGAGGCATTAAAGGTGTCGCCATTATATATAGGCTATCCTTTTTATTAATTCGCCAAGGTTTATCTCTTCTAACTTTTTCTAAATTGTCTGAAATTTTCTCTTCTAATTTTATATTCTTTGAATCTTCCAAGTCTTTATTCTTTGGGATCATCAAGTCTTTTGCATGACTCGCAAATAAAAATAAAGCCGATTTATCATTGCCATTTCTATTATTCGATTCATTATCAAATAAAAATATTGTTGGATAATTGGGAAGACTATTGGTTAATTGTTTGAAATAAGTAATGTAGTTTGTGTATAAAATTCTTTCTTCTGAATTTAGTGCAAAAAATTTTTTTTCTTTTTTCTCATTATAGTAAAATTTATCAGAAAAATAATTATACCAAAATTTAAAACCTTCTCCCCCTTCTGGAACATTAAAAAGGTATTCTATCGTATTGCTACGATTCAGAAATTCAATTTTAAATATAAAGTTATTTCCCTCTTTTTCAATAAGTTCCGGATACTTTTGATAAAGATTTTTTAAAGCCGCTTTAATATATCTAGGATCAGTTTTTCCCTCTGTTATAATTATAGGTTTGTCATTCCCGAAAAAATATTTATAAAATAGAAATTTTTTGTACTCTTTTTCTCTAGAATTAAATAAAGACATGTACGTTTTCTTTTCTTCTTTACCGATACTGTAAAATTCTGTAGGTAAATTATATGTATGATGTTTTGTGTTGTGTAACAATTCTTTTTGTAGGTCTTTATTATAAAAGATATACTTCCAATAATATTTCGACTCTGATTTTCTTGATGAATTTCTTCCTAATAAATATTTTTGCGAATCTAGATTATTTTGCATCAAAGATTTTTTATAAAGTAAATAGTTGTTGTATTGTTCTATTTGAAAAATAAAAGCAAAGCGTCCCGTTAGTTGATTGATCGTTCCTGGTGTTTTATCTATTTCAAAAGCTCCATCTTTGTATAATCGAAAGGCCATTGCGCGAGTATTTTTTACGTATTCTCTTTTTACATTTATTTTTTTGTTGACAACCAGTCCAGTAACTTCTTGACGCTGCATGTTATTACTCAATCGTGTTTTTTTAGGATTGATTTCAAAACCAGATGAGATTATTAAGTCTTCTAATTCCGTTAAAAAGTTTTCTAATTCTTTGCTTGCTCTCAATTTATTAGAGTTTAATTCACGATTTGTTGAAAAAGTCAAATCATCGGCATATCTAGAATATGTAAAACGATATTTTTTAGCAATTTTGACAATCCGATAATCTAATATTCTAGTGATTAAATTTGTGATGATAGGAGAAGACGGAGCTCCTTGCGGTAGCTTACCTTGATAACACGCAATTTGTGCGATTACAGTAGCAATTTCTGGTGAAACGGCAAAATCCCTGTCTTTTATAAAGAAACCTCTTACTCTTCCGAAATTAAAAGAATCAAAAAAGTTTTTCAAGTCAATGTTCAGAATGTATTTCTTGTTTCGATGCATCTGAGAGTTGGTAATAATGCTTTTCCCCTTTTCAAATGCGTGAGACAGAACAGGTGTTTTAAAGTTCTTATCCTTAGATTTAGATTCTATGCTTTCAAGGTAACATTCCCACAAAACATTAGACAATTTTTTCTGAAGGAACTTCAACTCTTTTTTGGGGGCATGTATAACTCTTTCTCCACCATTCTTTTTAGGGATAGGGAAAGAGTTATATAAATTATCAGTTTTTATATTGTACAATAAATAATTGATGTATTTGGCACTTTTCAAGCCAAGTAGCTTAGCAAAATCATCCTTTGTCTGTAGTTGATTAAATTTGGTCATCATTTTTCCTCATACAAAAAGCGTATGATAACTCTTACGCGAACAAGATTGCCAGTAGAAATCCTAATGAATCCTGAAGCTAATAACACCAGATGAAGCCAAACACTCCTATAACATTGTTGTTAATACTTGCGAACACACAAGTCAAAAATCTAATCATACGCAACTTTATTCTATCACAAAATAACCTGTTAATCTAGAATTAAGACATCTTAGACTATAAATTTTTATCAACACCTCAAAAAGCCAGACAGAATCTGGCTTTGCATTGTTTGTATCTGAGAAGTATTTTAGAAAAATTAAAGGATCTTATCCGCCCGATCCACCATAAAGAGTGAGATAGTCATGATGATATCGATGGCTAGAAGGGCAAGGACAGCTGGGACCCAAGATTGGAAAAGGTCAAAACTATAACCAAACAAGGCAGGACCAAAAGCAGCTAAGATGTAGCCTCCTGTTTGCGCTAGTCCTGATAGCTGAGCTGTCTTTTCAGGAGAACTGGTTTTAAGAGAAAAACAAACCATGAGGTAGGGGAAGAGGGCACTGCAGGCCGTTCCAATCAAGAGATGGACGACTAACCAGTAGAGGAAATTATTGGTTGGATACAAGAGCATGGCAATTCCTGTCATACCAGCGATAGAGATAATTGCCAGCATGATTCGACGGTGACCATCTGATAGACGAGTCGTCAGACTTGGAACAGTCATTGAAAAAGGAATGCTGATCAGTGAGAAAATAGAAGCAAGGAGAGCCGCATCACTATTAGAAATACCAGCACTAACAGCCATAGTTGGCAACCAGGTCATACTTGTATAAAAGAGCAAGGACTGAAGACCACCAAAGATAATGATAGCCCAGACATCTTTACTTTTTAGAATATTCTCTTTGACTTGCTTTTCTTTTTGGCTTTCTAGGTGGTGATTGTGGCGATGATTGGGCAACCAGACTAGCAGAGTGACCAGACAGAGAAAGCTGAGAACGAGGATGAGTCCCTTCCAAGAACTAGCTTGGGTGATAGGGACCGAAAGATAAGAAGCGATGGCTGTCGAAATTCCCATGGCAGTGACATAGAGAGTTGTTAGGAAACTAATCTTTTGAGGCTGATTTGCCTGGATCATACTTGGGAGGAGTACATTGAAGATCGCAATGCTTGCTCCCACAATTAGGGTTCCTAGATAAAGAAGGGGAAGATTGAGAATCCGAATGACAGAGCCAACAGTTAAGAGGAGGAGACAGTAAGTAAAGAGATGTTCCAACCCGATTTTTTGTGCCAAGCGGCTTGCAAAAGCAGAGAAAAGAGCAAACATCAAGAGAGGGAGACTGGTTAAAATCCCAAGAGAGCTAACCTCCACTCCTAGTCCCTGAGCGATATCTCCTAAAATAGTTGGAAGAGCAGTAAAGGGAGATCGTAAAACAGTCCCGATTAAGACAATTCCTAGAACAAAAAAGAGTGATTGTTTTTTCATAAAAACCTCGATAGGATGATTTTAATAACAGCTTATTTTAAGGTTTTTTCCTTATAATGTCAAGTAATGACAGCCAAGACAGTTCAATCAATGGAAGTGAAAATATAGTGAAAAGTGACAGATTTCTTTACTAGAATTTTCCTTGATTTGATATAAAAATAGGAAACTAGGAAATTTTGTGATAAAATAGTGGAAGGAAATCTATACATTGGAGAAAAACTGTGCCTGAAAAGCAAAAAATCAGCGTCTTGATGTCGGTCTATGTAAAGGAAAATCCGACGTTTTTAAGAGATGCTATCAAAAGTGTTCAAAACCAGACCTTGAAACCGAGCGAACTTGTTCTTGTTGAGGACGGCCCGCTCACACCCGAACTCTATCAGGTGCTAGATGAAGTGGAAGCTCAGTCAGACATTCCAGTTAAACGGTGCCCCTTAGAACAAAACCAAGGTTTAGGCTTGGCTCTTCGATACGGCGTTTTACAGTGCCAGTATGACATTATTGCCCGCATGGATACGGATGATTTAGCCGTTCCGGATCGTTTTGAGAAACAGCTTCAGCTAATGGAGAAAGAAGATCTCGACCTCTTAGGTGGGCATATCGCAGAGTTCATTGATAATCCAGATGAGATTGTGTCTTATCGTCGTGTTCCAACTCAGCATGCAGACATTGTGGCTTATCAGAGAATGAGAAGCGCCTTTAACCATATGACAGTCATGTTCAAAAAGGACATGGTCCTCAAGGCGGGCAACTATGAAGATGGCCTTTACATGGAGGATGACCTCCTTTGGCTCAATATGATTGCTGCAGGTGCCAAGACTGGGAACCTAGATCAAATCTTGTGTAAGGTTCGTGTCGGTGCAGGGATGTTTGAGCGTCGAGGTGGCTTGCGTTACCTTAAACTCTATCGTCAAGCTCGCCAACGGATGCTTGAGCGAGGGCAAATTTCTTACATGGAATATGCTAAAAGTGTAGCCATTCAGGCAATTGTTGCACTTTGTCCAGGCTTTGTACGTCAGTTTATCTTCGTCAAACTTTTAAGAAAGAGAAAGTAAGCCCCGATAGACTGAATGATTCAGGTTATCATAACAACAGTATCATCTGACTCTTTTAAGGGGGAGTAAATTCCTATGAATAAAAAACTAACAGATTATGTGATTGATCTGGTTGAAATTTTAAATAAACAGCAAAAACAAGTGTTTTGGGGGATATTCGATATTTTGAGTATGGTGGTTTCCATCATCGTATCTTATATCTTGTTTTATGGCCTTATAAATCCTGCGCCTGTGGATTACGTGATCTACACTCTTTTAGCCTTCCTCCTCTATCAAATCATGATTGCGTTTTGGGGGCTAAATGCTAGTATCAGTCGTTATAGCAAGATTACGGATTTCATGAAAATCTTTTTCGGAGTGATGCTCAGCAGTGTTCTTTCTTATGGAATCTGCTATGCCTTTCTTCCATTGTTTTCTATCCGTTTCATCGTACTCTTCATTTTGTTGAGTACCTTCCTCATCTTGCTTCCTCGTATCACTTGGCAGCTGATTTATTCTAAGCGCAAGCAAGGTAGTGGAGATGGAGAGCATCGCCGTACCTTCTTGATCGGTGCTGGTGATGGTGGCGCCCTCTTTATGAACAGCTACCAACATCCAACTAGCGACCTTGAGCTAGTGGGGATTTTGGATAACGATGAAAAGAAAAAGGGACAAAAACTAGGTGGAATCCCAGTTTTGGGCTCCTATGACAATCTGCCTGAATTGGCTAAACGTCACCAAATCGAGCGTGTCATTGTAGCGATCCCTTCGCTAGACCCTTCAGAGTACGAACGCATCTTGCAGATGTGTAATAAACTAGGCGTCAAATGTTACAAGATGCCTAAGGTTGAGACAGTCGTTCAAGGACTCCATCAATCAGGTAGTGGCTTCCAGAAAATTGATATCACAGACCTTTTGGGCCGTCAGGAAATTCGTCTCGACGAATCGCGCCTGGGTACTGAGATTACAGGCAAGACCATCCTGGTGACAGGAGCTGGTGGTTCGATTGGTTCAGAGATTTGTCGTCAGGTTAGCCGCTTCAATCCAGAACGTATCATCTTGCTTGGGCATGGCGAAAATTCAATCTATCTCGTTTATCATGAATTGATCCGTACATTCCAAGGGATTGATTATGTTCCTGTTATTGCAGATATTCAGGACTATGACCGTCTCTTGCAGGTGTTTGAGCAGTATAAACCAGCCATCGTCTATCATGCTGCCGCTCACAAACACGTTCCGATGATGGAACGCAATCCAAAAGAAGCCTTCAAAAACAATATCCTCGGTACCTACAACGTTGCCAAGGCTGTGGATGCAGCCAAGGTGCCTAAGATGGTCATGATTTCGACAGACAAGGCGGTCAATCCACCCAATGTTATGGGGGCAACCAAGCGCGTGGCAGAGTTGATTGTCACTGGCTTTAACCAACGTAGCAAATCAACCTACTGTGCAGTCCGTTTTGGAAATGTTCTGGGTAGTCGTGGTAGCGTGATTCCTGTCTTTGAACGTCAGATTGCTGAAGGCGGTCCTGTAACGGTGACAGACTTCCGTATGACACGTTACTTCATGACCATTCCAGAGGCAAGCCGTCTAGTAATCCATGCTGGCGCTTATGCCAAGGACGGAGAAGTCTTTATCCTCGATATGGGCAAACCAGTCAAGATTTATGACTTGGCTAAGAAAATGGTCCTTCTAAGTGGGCACACGGAAAGTGAAATTCCAATCGTTGAGGTCGGTATTCGACCAGGTGAAAAACTCTATGAAGAACTCTTGGTTTCGACCGAATTGGTTGATAACCAAGTCATGGACAAGATTTTCGTTGGTAAGGTAAATGTCATGCCGCTAGAAGCGATTGATCAAAAGATTGAAGAGTTCCGTTCACTCAGCGGAGATGAGCTCAAAGAAGCGATTATTTCCTTTGCGAATGAGACAACTCATGCTGAGTAAGAGTGTCCAACTACCTTCATAATGAAACAACTATCGCCAGTTTTCTGAGAGAATCAGAAAGCTGGTTTTTATAAATAGAGAGTAGAGAACATCGGATCTTTCAAAGGTTTAATAAGCGCAACTATTCAAGGGACGATGTTATTTGATCTATCAGGAGAGTGATTTCAGACAATCTAAAAACTACCTCTATTTTAAGCTGGTAACATAACTTTGCGAAATAAGTATTAAAGTCAAAAGGAGATTTTTGTATGCTGAGTGCTATTAGGAGTTTTTTCAAAGGCTATGCGAATTTTTCTGGTCGTTCCACACGTCCAGAATTTTGGTGGGTTTGGCTACTAAATATGGTGATTTTCTTGCCCGCCTACTACTCACTTTTTACTGGAGTAGAATCTGATAAAGCCATCAGGAATATTGCGGTCTTCAGTATGTGTATTATTTTGTTTATAATAGAGTTTGTTCCTCTACTAGCACTGATAGTACGTCGCTTACGAGATGTGGGTATCCATTGGGCCTATATTTTTATTGTATTTGTTCCTTTGGGTGCAATAACACTGCTCGTTATGCTCGCTATGCCAAGTCAACGATTTGGAGAAAAAGTGATAGAGAATAGTGAAAAAGATAAAGAGAATACGGAAGATTCTCGGTTTGAAGAAATGGTACGAAAATATTAAGATATTTCTACTCCATTTAAAAACGGCTGAGTCGCTTCGCTGCTTACGAGACGCTGGTTTCCACTGGGCCTTTATCTTCATTGCTTTGGTTCCTATCGTTGGACCGATTGCTCTTATTGTCATGCTTGCTTGGCCAAGTAAGAAGGATGAAGATGCAGATACTGAAGAACAGGATCAAATTACTGCTTAAGCATGGAGTTGATTCCTTCTGATAGTAACAAGATATAAAAAAATACTCCTCAACCTAGTTCACTAGCGTTAGGAGTATTTTTGTATATTGTATTATTTATAGTTGCTTAATGATATCATCAATGGTACGGGCAATCCAGTCAGGTTGATAGCTGAGCAAATCAGCCTCTTCTCCAAATCCCCAAGTAACAGCGAACTTTTTAATGCCAGTTTCTTGGGCTCCAATCATATCAAACTTGGTATCCCCAATGATGAGGACTTGGTCTGCATGGAGTTGATGCGTTTGCAAGGCGTAACGGATGACATCTGCCTTGTGTGGTGTTTCAGGACTAGAACCATAAATGCCATCAAAGAAATGATGGATTCCCAGATTTTTAGTCATATCGTGAGCAGTAGGAGTATTCTTTGTTGTAGTGATGTAGAGAGGGTAGTTTTGCGAAAGCTCTTGAAGCAATTCCGTTATTCGGGGGAAGAGTTGCGCTTCGTGGATTCCTTTTTCCTTGTAGTAAGAACGATAGATTTGAACAGCTTCTGAGATTTGTTCCTTGGGAAGACATGTTGCAAAACTACTTTCAAGTGGTGGTCCCATAAAACCACGAATGGTTTTGGCATCAGGGCTTGGAACTCCTAGCTCTTTAAAGGTATGGGTAAAGGCATTGTGAATCCCGATAGAACTGTCAACGAGTGTTCCGTCTAGATCAAAAAAGATTGCTGAGATAGAGGGCATAGTTTCTCCTAATAGATATAGATAAGCTTATTCTCCGAAGATTTCTTTTTGTAGGCGGCGACCAGTAGGTGTAGTGGCAAGTCCACCCTCGGCCGTTTCACGAAAGGCAGTTGGAAGACTTGATCCGACTTGGTACATGGCATCGATGACTTCGTCAACAGGGATCTTAGACTCGATACCTGCCAAAGCCATGTCTGCTGCGATAAAGGCAAAGCTGGCTCCCATGGCATTTCGTTTGACACAGGGAACTTCAACCAAACCAGCGACGGGGTCGCAGATGAGACCTAGCATATTTTTAATGACAAAGGCAATGGCTTGGCTAGCCTGATAGGGGCTTCCACCTGCAGCCAAGGTCAAGGCTGCGGCACTCATGGCAGATGCAGAGCCAACCTCGGCCTGACAGCCACCTTCAGCACCTGAGATAGAGGCATTGTTTGCGATGACTAGTCCAAAGGCACCAGCAGCAAAGAGGAAATCCAGCTGTTCTTCGTGGCTGAGGTCAAGTTTTTGGATAGCAGCAGTGAGAACGGCTGGCAGACAGCCGGCACTTCCTGCGGTTGGAGTAGCGCAGACCAAGCCCATCTTCGCATTGTGTTCATTGACCGCGATGGCATTACGGGCTGCTGATAGGATGGTAAAGTCCGACAAGGCCTTGCCACTTTTGAGATGGCGGTCTAGTTTGGCCGCGTCTCCACCCGTTAGGCCACTACGGGATTTATTTTCACTGAGACCGAGCTCGACAGAGGCTTTCATGACTTCTAGATTGCGTTCCATGAGGAGGAGAACTTCTGGACGTTCCCGACCGGTTAGTTGATATTCTGTCGCAATCATGAGTTCTGCGACATTTCCTTGGAAGTCTAGATCCGCCTGCTCGACCAATTCTTTGATAGAATAAAACATGTTTCCTCCTACTTAAAGAAATTGACATTGTGGAGATGAGGGATTTTTCGGATTTCTTCAATCGCCTCTTCGCAACTTCGACTATCGACTTCGATAATCATAATGGCTTTTTCTCCAGCTTTTTCTCGAGTCACATTCATCTGAGCGATGTTGATATCGAAACGAGAGAGGGCTTCAGTAACATGGGCAATCATACCTGGAACATCCTGATGCACGATGATGATGGTCGGTGTATTCATGTTGAGAGAGACAGCAAAGCCGTTAAGCTCCGTAACTTGGATATTTCCCCCACCAATGGAAATTCCTGTCACACTGATGGACTTGTGTTCATTCTTCACAGTAATTTTAGTGGTATTAGGATGAGGAGCGTTGCTGTCTTTCTGAATGGTCCAGACAATCTTGATACCACGTTTATGGGCAATCTCTAGGCTATTTGGAATGTCGGGATCGTCCGTATCCATACCTAATATACCAGCGACGAGAGCAAGGTCGGTTCCATGACCACGGTAGGTTTTGGCAAATGAATTAAATAATTGGAATTCGACTTCTGTCGGCGTATCATCAAAGATGGAAGAGACGATTTTCCCGATGCGAACAGCTCCAGCAGTATGGCTACTTGATGGGCCAATCATAACTGGTCCGATAATGTCAAAGACAGATTGAAAACGAAGTGAGTGCATCTGTTTCCCCTTACAAAGATTCTTATATCTATTATATCAAAGAATGGACCTCTGCGCTTATTTCCCTTATCAAAAGCTTAAAATGATTAAAGTTAGTATAAAATAAGGTCTTTTGTGACAAAAACATCCTTAAAACGGTAAATATAAAACATTTTTGTAATATTTCTACATAAAACCGTTAAACAACGGTAACATTTAAAAGGTATCATAGATATATCCAATGGAAGGAGAATTTTTAGATATGTCATTAACAACTAAAAAAATTAAAACAACTATCGCAGGAGTAGCAGCTTTGCTTGCTTTCTTTGCTCCATCACTTGCATCTGCCCAAGAAACTGTAACTTACACAGTTAAATCAGGTGATACTCTTTCAGAAATCGCTGAGAAGTACAACACAACTGTTGAAAAATTGGCAGCAAAAAACAACATTAAAGATATTCACCTTATCTATGTTGACCAAGTTTTGGTTATCGAAGGAACAGCTTCTACTGTAGCTCCAGCAGCAACAACGGAAGAAACAGCTCCAGTAGCTACAGAAACAGTTGAAGAAGCTCCAGCAGCAACAACAACTTATGAAGCCCCAGCTGCACCTGCAACTCCAGCAGCAGAAAGCAACACTGCAGCAGCTTCTACTGTAAGTGGTTCTGAAGCAGAAGCCAAAGAATGGATTGCTCAAAAAGAATCAGGTGGTAGCTACACTGCTACAAACGGACGTTACATCGGACGTTACCAATTGACAGATTCATACTTGAACGGTGACTACTCAGCTGAAAACCAAGAACGTGTAGCAGATGCCTACGTTGCAGGACGTTACGGTTCATGGACAGCTGCCAAGAACTTCTGGCTTAACAACGGTTGGTATTAAGAATACAAGAGTCCTTTAGGGCTCTTTTTTGTTTACAAAGATGTTAACTTCTCGCTCTAGCTCTGTTAGTAAGTGTTCATCTTCTACTAGTTTAGCTAAGGAGAGTCCATTCTGTATCAACTGAGCATCATTAGCACAAATGCCGATACGAATATAGGAAAACGCAAGTGTATCGTACTGTTTGCTTGCTTTTGCCTCCTCTAAGAGAGTGTAGCAAAGCTGTTTGCAAAGCAACTTATCACCATTGTAAAGATAAAGAGTTGAGAGATTCAGAAGCAACATCATACGAAGCTGAAAGACAGGACTATAGTGTTTATAAACCTCTAGTCGTTCGAGAATTTTTTCGGTAATCTGATGAATATACTCCATAGGAAAAGCAAAGAGAATGGTATTAAGGACTTTGAGGTCACTCTCATACCAAGTATCTTGTTTCTCAATCTTATCCCATAATCTGTTTACAATGTTGTCAACCTTACTTGACAATTTTTCTATCCCATTTTCACGGATGTAGATAACGATTTCGAGCATATCTTGCAACTGCTGGATGGGAAAATCATGATGTGTTTTTAGATAATGTTGGCATTTTTTGAGTAATTTACTTAAGTCGCTCGTACCACTAATAGAAGCCATTTTTAGAAAAGTCTGCATGATAGTTGATCGTTCACTTGGGTGGTAGAGATGGCAAATATATTCAAACTCTTCAAAACTCATATTAATTTGCTGGAGAAGAAATTCCATATTCTCATATTTTGGAGTTGTCTTGCCACTTTCTATTTTTGATAGGCTGGTTCTTGAGAGAACACCCCCACAGACCTCTTCTTGAGTCAATCCTTTTGACTCACGGATTTCTTTATAAACATTTCCAAAATCGTAGCGCATGATTCCCTCCTTATTTGTGAAAAAAGTTAACAATAAATTGAAACTGATTAAAAATATTGTATCATAGTAATATAAAAAGTAAAAAAGAAATCTAAAATAAATTTGTGAAAAAGGTTAACAAATTTTACGACAAGGTATATTGTATTTTATAATCAAGATGATGAAGTACTAAGGGGGTATCAAATGTATAAAAAAGTATATCGTCTGTTGTTATTTATGTTATGGATGGTTATTTTCTTCCCTTGGGGATGGCTCTTATAAAATTTTGATTAAGTAAAACGAAAGGAAGGTGAGTCCAATGGACTTCAATGTTTACAAATGAACCAATTCATCTGTTTCTGTGAAACAGTTCAAGATATAAGATGTGAGGAAAATATCATGAAAAAATTAGTAAAAATTGGTGTCGCAACCGTAATGGCATGTGGTCTGCTTGCTACGACAAATGCTTTAGCAGTATGGGTAGATGGTGGTCAATGGAACTATGGAGTAGGTTGGACAGGAACTTTTGGATATTCTGATTATTTACATTCTACTCGCTCTCATACAGCAACTGTCCGACATGGAGGTAGAATCTCTAAGGATCGTCAGGGTCCTAGGGTTTGGGCACAAGCTTCCCTTACTAAAATTCCGCCAACAGGATTAGAATATTTCTATGGATTTTAAGTGAAATTTTCCCTCTCCTATTAGGAGAGGGAGAACTTTATTGGAGGTATCTTTATGAAAAAAATCAGTAATTTCTGTATGTTACTACTGCTTCTGTGTACCACTTTCTTTGTTTTTAATGTAAACTATACACGAGAAGTAGTTCGGATTCAGGAAATGGGAAAGACAGCGAGTTCTTTGGATGTATACTTGAAAGATGTCAATGAACCTGCAGAATCTGTTCTTCGATTTTTTGAGTATGTATCAAAGGAATACAAAGTATCCATCATCAAAACAGACAGTGGTGATGAGGTAATCAAGTCTGGTGTTTTTGATAAAGATACCTTCCCCTACCAAGAGTTTGGGATTTCTTCCCTTGGTTTTACCACAGATGGTGAAGGAGTCTACAGTAATAAAGAAATTTCCAATAAACTTGGTACGATTCCGACCTTTCTAAAAGCCAAGCCTATTCAGCTTATGACTTTTCAAGCCTACATCAAGGATACATCTCGTAGTTTAAATGGTCGCTACACGATTAGTTCGGCTCAAGAGATGGATAGAGATCAGATTTTACAGAAGTGGAGTGATTTTTTCAAGACTGACCAGACTACCTTGCTAGAGCCAACCTACAAAAGTGCAGTGGAAGTCTTAAATCGAGATTTGCTCTTATCTGCTATTATTTTTGTCTTGGCTATTTTGCTTCTTGTCTTAGTAACAGTGTATCAGCCAATGATGGAGATGAAAAGAGTTGGGGTACAAAAATTACTTGGTTTTCAAGATCGGGCTGTTTTAGCTGATGTTGTGAAAGGCAACCTCTACCTCCTCCTAGGTGGGGCGCTTGTGATTAATCTAGGGGTGTTTTTCTTGCTTGATTATAAGCCGAAAGATTTGTTCCCTATGCTGTGGTTGTCTCATTTTTTGCTTTTGCAGCTTTATCTCTTTATCAGTTGGTTGACCTATCTCTTGATCCAAAAAATGACAATCAGCTCTCTGCTGAAAAGTTTTTCATCTTTTAAATTTGGTTTACTCTTTAATTATTTGATGAAAATTGGAACTACCATTTTACTGACAGTCTTGCTAGTTGGGGTAGGAAAAAGTTTGGAGCAAGAAAACAAAGAGTTGGATTACCAGAAACAGTGGATCAGTCAAGGAAATTATCTGACCTTGGAAACTTTCCAACTCAATGATAACCTGTGGCAAGAGCAGTTGGCAGGCTCAGGGCAAGCAGTGGATTATTTCTATCGATTTTATCAGGATTTGGTAGAAAAAACGCAGGCGGGCTATGTGCAAACTAGCAACCTGCCTATAAAAAATTTTGCCACTGCAGAACAAGTGCAGCGGTATCAACTGGCTGATATGCTAACTGTTTACTATGCCAACCGTCATTTTTTAGAAAGTCAGGGATTCAAGTTACCAGATACCGGCGCAAAAAAAGTTATTTTGATGCCAGCAAGTACGAAAGGTGAAGAAGATAAAAATCAGCTCTTGGGGAAATTAATTGCCTATCTTTCGATGAAGTATGAAGAGCAGCAAAAACGAACGATAGAGGAGATGGATGTCGAGATTGCCTATTATGAAGGAGATTGGTCGTTCTTTCCATATAGTGATAAGCGAAAGGAAAATCTCTACAATCCAATTATTAGCTTGGTCAATGATTCTGATATGATGTGGGATGAAAAAGCTCGCCTGTCAACAACAGGTTTAAATAACCCGATTAAAATCGAAAATACGGCTCAACACCAAAAAGAGGTGACAGCGTTAGTTGGGAAATTATCAGATGGGAATTATTTAAAATTTTCATCTATTCAAGCCATTCAACAAGATAAAGTAGATTCTTATCGAGATGCTGTTCGGAATTTCAACATACTCTTTGCTTTGGTTGGTCTTCTTAGTATGATGATTTCCTACTTCTTACTAGTAACAACTTTCTTGTTGAAGCGAACAGATATTATTACCAAGAAGTTTATGGGGTGGAAATTGATAGATCGGTATCGTTCCTTGCTGGGTCTTCTATTAGCCGTTTATAGTCTTCCTTTTATGGTTTTGCTATTCTTTACACAGGCACTTTTCCCGCTCCTACTTTTTGCAGGATTTACAGGCTTAGATATCCTGTTTGTACTTTTCTTGGGCTCTAAGATGGAACAAAGAAATGTAGTGCAGTTATTGAAAGGGGATCACTTATGATAAAGTTGGAAAATGTTACAAAAACCATTGGGAAAAAAGTTATTTTGGAGAATTTATCTCTAAAAATTAACCAAGGAGATTTAGTTGCCATTGTTGGGAAAAGTGGCAGTGGCAAGTCAACCTTGTTAAATCTTTTGGGTTTGATAGATGGCGATTACAGTGGACATTATGAAATTTTCGGTCAGCAAAATGTACCTGTCAATTCTGTTAAGTCGCAAGCGATTATCCGCGAACATATCTCCTATCTGTTTCAAAACTTTGCTCTGATTGATAATGAAACAGTAGAGTATAATCTCATGCTCGCTCTAAAGTATGTAAAATTATCCAAGAAGGACAAAGTCAAAAAGATAGAAGAAATTTTAGAGAGAGTGGGATTGTCATCAACTCTACATCAGAAGGTTTCAGAGTTATCTGGAGGGGAACAGCAACGAATCGCAGTTGCTAGAGCCATTTTAAAACCGAGTCAGCTCCTTTTAGCAGATGAACCAACCGGTTCTCTAGATCCTGAAAATCGAGATTTGGTTTTAAATTTTCTCTTAGATATGAACAAGGAAGGGAAAACGGTCATTATCGTTACCCACGATGCCTATGTGGCCGAACAGTGCCATCGAGTCATTGAATTGTGAAAGAGAATGTGGAGAGTTCGTTGAACTCTTCATCTTACCTGTAATTGGACAATTGTATTTTTAAAAAACCAAATAGTATAAATAAGCTTATTATATGTAAAAATATATCATATAATAAGCTTTTTCTTGATTAAAATGAAATAAAATACAGTTTTTCCTTGACAAACGAAAACGAGAGGAGTATTATTTATACAATAATAAAGTATAAAAATAAAAGGAGGCTCTTCTATGAATAAAGTGAAGAAGGTGTTGATGACGATGTTTGGTTTGCTTATGTTCCCCTTATTATTTGCTTGTAGTAACACTCAATCCCAAGGTGTTGAAGCTATTAAGGCTAAAGGGAAATTGGTGGTGGCCCTAAATCCAGAGTTTGCTCCATTTGAATATCAGAAATTGGTCGATGGGAAAAATCAGATTGTAGGTTCAGATGTTGAGCTAGCCAAAGCCATCGCAAAAGAACTAGGTGTAGAAGTGGAGTTCTCTCCAATGAGTTTTGACAATGTACTGGCTAGTCTTGATTCAGGCAAGGCCGATCTTGCCATATCAGGTGTTTCTAAAACGGAGGAGAGAAGTCAAGTTTACGATTTTTCAATTCCCTACTACACTTCGAAAAATAAGGTTATCGTAAGAAAATCTGAATTAACGAATTACCAATCAGTCAAGGATTTGGCTCAGAAAAAGGTTGGAGCGCAGAAAGGTTCTATCCAGGAAACTCTGGCCAAAGAAACCTTGCAGAATGCTTCTCTCGTTTCACTTCCTAAAAATGGAAATTTGATAACAGAATTGAAATCAGGGCAACTGGATGCAGTTATCTTTGAGGAACCAGTGGCGAAAGGCTTTGTAGAGAATAATCCAGACCTAGCCATCGCTGAGTTTGATTTTGACAATGACAAAGAAGATTCCTATGCTGTTGCGATGAAAAAAGACAGTAAAGAATTAAAAGAGGCGGTTGACAAAACCATCCAGAAGTTGAAGGATTCTGGGGAATTGGACAAATTGATTGATGATGCTTTTAAAGCCTCTATCGAAAAATAGAAAGAAGGAAGAGAAATGAGTAAGGAAAAAGTTATTTTAGCCTATTCAGGTGGATTGGATACATCAGTTGCTATTACATGGTTAAAAAAAGACTATGATGTGATCGCTGTTTGTATGGATGTGGGGGAAGGAAAAGATTTGGAGTTCATCCATGATAAAGCTCTCAAGGTTGGAGCTGTAGAGTCTTATGTCATTGATGTTAAGGAAGAATTTGCTAATGACTATGTTTTAGTGGCCCTTCAGGCTCATGCCTACTATGAACAAAAGTATCCCTTGGTATCTGCTCTGAGTCGCCCTCTTATTTCAAAAAAACTCGTTGAAATAGCTCATCAGACGGGGGCAACCACAATTGCCCATGGTTGTACAGGTAAGGGAAACGACCAAGTTCGGTTTGAAGTCTCTATTGCAGCTTTGGATCCCAATTTAAAAGTAGTTGCGCCTGTTCGTGAGTGGAAATGGTCTCGTGAAGAAGAAATCCAATATGCCAAAGAAAACGGCGTCCCAGTTCCTGCTGACCTTGACAATCCTTACTCTGTCGATCAAAATCTTTGGGGACGCGCAAATGAATGTGGTGTCTTGGAAAACCCTTGGAACCAAGCGCCAGAAGAAGCATTTGGAATCACATCTTCTCCAGAAGAGGCACCAGACAGTCCAGAATTTATTGACATTGAGTTTAGCTGTGGGGTGCCCATTTCCCTCAATGGAGAAAAGATGAAAGTGGCGGCTTTGATTCAAAAGCTCAATGAAATTGCGGGCAAACACGGTGTCGGTCGTATTGACCACGTGGAAAATCGCCTAGTTGGTATTAAGTCAAGAGAGATTTATGAGTGCCCAGGCGCTGTGACTTTATTGGCAGCTCATAAGGAGATTGAAGACTTGACTCTCGTGAGAGAAGTGGCTCATTTCAAACCTATTATCGAAAATGAGTTGTCCAATCTCATCTATAATGCCTTGTGGTTTAGCCCAGCAACTCAGGCTTTGATTGCCTATATCAAGGAGACACAGAAAGTTGTCAATGGAACTGCAAAAGTTAAACTTTATAAGGGGAACGCCCAGGTAGTGGCTCGGAAATCTCCAAATTCTCTTTACGATGAAAATTTGGCGACTTATACTAGTGCGGATACTTTTGACCAAGATGCAGCTGTGGGATTTATCAAGCTTTGGGGGCTTCCGACTAAGGTTTATTCAGAAGTTCAGAAAAATGTTGAGTAGTGACGCGATAGAAAGGGACGACAGAATATGTCGAAAAATACAAAATTATGGGGTGGTCGATTTGAAGGCACTGTGGAAGAGTGGGTAGAACAGTTCGGTGCGAGTATTTCTTTTGACCACCAGCTGGCAAAATTTGATTTGATGGGTTCCCTAGCTCATGTTCAAATGCTAGGACAGACTGGCATTTTAAGCTTGGAAGAGTCAGAGCAGATCCAAGATGGTCTGAAAGCTTTGTTGCGAGATTTAGAGGCAGGAGAGCTTCATTTTGATATTGCAAATGAAGATATTCATATGAATATGGAAGTGTTGCTGACAGAGAAAATTGGTCCTCTGGCTGGGAAACTACACACGGCTCGTTCTCGGAATGACCAAGTCGCAACGGATATGCACTTATATCTAAAGGAGCAGCTTGGCCATGTCTTGGATAAGTTGGCGAATCTGAACAGTGTTTTGCTGGATTTGGCTGAAAAACATGTGGAAACCATCATGCCAGGTTATACTCATTTGCAACATGCCCAACCTATTAGTTTTGCCCATCATCTCATGGCTTATTATAATATGTTCCAAAGGGATAGCGAGCGCTTTGCATTTAACTTG
The DNA here is from genome assembly GCF_023109195.1 of Streptococcus oralis. Classification (GTDB taxonomy): domain Bacteria; phylum Bacillota; class Bacilli; order Lactobacillales; family Streptococcaceae; genus Streptococcus; species Streptococcus oralis_BV. Next base: position 1,398,021 of record NZ_JALDUB010000001.1, on the reverse strand, counting down.
AAACATACGGACCTATCTCCACTGGGTGCGGCTGCCTTAGCGGGGACAACTTTTCCAATCGATCGTCAATTATCGAGTGATTTATTGGGTTTCCAACAACCCTATACCAATTCCTTGGACGCAGTGAGTGACCGTGATTTTATCTTAGAATTTCTGTCAAATGCCAGCATTTTGATGATGCATATGAGTCGTTTTTGTGAGGAAATCATCAATTGGTGCAGTTTTGAGTATCAGTACATTAGCTTGTCTGATAGCTTTTCAACGGGTTCATCTATCATGCCCCAGAAGAAAAATCCTGATATGGCGGAATTGATTCGAGGGAAGACAGGCCGAGTTTACGGGAACTTGCTTGGGCTATTGACCGTCATGAAGTCTTTGCCTCTGGCTTACAATAAGGATTTGCAAGAGGACAAGGAAGGCATGTTTGATACAGTAGAAACGATTTTAAATTCTCTGGATGTGTTGGCAGGTATGCTATCGAGCATGCAGGTTAATAAGGCCAAAATGCAGCAATCCACAGAGAATGATTTTTCGAATGCGACCGAACTGGCAGATTATTTGGCTGAAAAAGGACTCCCTTTTAGAGAAGCGCATGAAATTGTAGGGAAATTGGTTCTAGACTCTATCAAGCATGGTAAAAACATCCAAGATTGGGATTTGGAGGAGTTGCAAGCCTACCATCCCTTGATTGAAGAGGATATTTATATCTACTTGCGTCCAGAAACCGCTGTTCGGAGACGGAATTCCTTAGGAGGAACCGGCTTTGAGCAAGTGAAATACCAGATAGAACAAGCGAAGAAAGAACTTAAAGGGGAAAATTGATTCGTTTGCAAAGGAAGAAAGAGAGGTTGAGATGATTTATCAGCCTCTTTCTTGTCTTCTCCAACCAAGCGTGTTATAATGAATACTGCTCAAGCGACCTTCAATCGTTAAAGCACACACGACCTTCAATCGTGAACTAGTCATTTCGTTTATCTTTTATTACGTCGTTAACTCGCAATGAGATGCAAGCTGAGCTTGTCTGATTTATAACCTCAATCAGTCTCCCGGACTGATTGAGCGAACTCAAGTTATGCCTGCGACTCGTTGCCTATCATATTTTCATTTTAAGATGATAGGCTAAAATGGTCTCCCAGACCATTTTACTCCTAAAAGCAAACGAAAAGACGATACTCAAAGAAATTCTATTGAAAGTTATAATGAATAGAATTTTGAAGGGTATGAATAAACGAATAGATGGGAGACTTACCATGAGTGATAACTCTAAAACACGTGTTGTCGTGGGGATGAGTGGTGGTGTTGATTCGTCGGTGACGGCTCTCTTGCTCAAGGAGCAGGGCTACGATGTGATCGGTATCTTCATGAAGAACTGGGATGACACAGATGAAAACGGCGTCTGTACGGCGACCGAAGATTACAAGGATGTGGCTGCGGTGGCAGACCAGATCGGCATTCCTTACTACTCTGTCAATTTTGAAAAAGAGTACTGGGACCGCGTTTTTGAGTATTTCCTAGCGGAATACCGTGCAGGGCGCACGCCAAATCCAGATGTTATGTGCAATAAGGAGATCAAGTTCAAGGCCTTTTTGGACTATGCTATGACCTTGGGTGCAGACTATGTAGCGACTGGGCATTATGCTCGAGTGGCGCGTGATGAGGATGGCATCGTTCACATGCTTCGTGGCGTGGACAATGGCAAGGACCAGACCTATTTCCTCAGTCAACTTTCGCAAGAACAACTCCAAAAAACCATGTTCCCCTTGGGACATTTGGAAAAGCCTGAAGTTCGCAGACTCGCAGAAGAAGCAGGACTTGCGACTGCCAAGAAGAAAGACTCGACAGGAATTTGCTTTATCGGAGAAAAGAACTTTAAAAACTTTCTCAGTAACTACCTGCCAGCTCAGCCTGGTCGCATGATGACTGTGGATGGTCGCGATATGGGTGAGCATGCAGGTCTCATGTATTATACAATCGGTCAGCGTGGCGGACTCGGTATTGGAGGCCAACACGGCGGTGACAATGCGCCTTGGTTCGTTGTCGGAAAAGACCTAAGCAAGAATATCCTCTATGTCGGCCAAGGTTTCTACCATGACTCGCTCATGTCAACAAGCCTAGAAGCAAGTCAAGTCCACTTTACTCGTGAGATGCCAGAGGAATTTACGTTAGAATGTACGGCTAAATTCCGCTACCGTCAGCCTGACTCTAAGGTGACCGTCCATGTCAAAGGAGACAAGGCAGAGATCATCTTTGCAGAACTGCAGCGCGCCATTACACCAGGACAAGCAGTTGTCTTTTACGATGGCGAAGAGTGTCTCGGTGGTGGTTTGATTGACAATGCCTACCGCGATGGACAAGTTTGTCAGTACATTTAGATTGACAAATTTTCTCAATTTGCTACAATAATAAAAGCAATAGAAATGATGGTCAAAGCTCATGGATGTTGCAGGCTTTTTGTCCTGCACTTCTTTGGAGTTTTGACTGTTTTTGTGTCGTTTAAAGGAAAGGACAAAAATGACTCAACAAGATTTTCGGACAAAAGTAGGAAATACGGTTTTTGGCGTTCGGGCAACAGCCTTGATTCTTCAAAATCGCAAGCTTCTAGTCACCAAAGACAAGGACAAGTATTACACTATTGGCGGTGCGATTCAAGTTAATGAAAGCACGGAAGACGCGGTAGTTCGTGAAGTGAGGGAAGAATTAGGTGTCCGAGCTCAAGCTGGACATCTAGCTTTTGTGGTTGAAAATCGTTTTGAACAAGACGGTGTTTCCTATCACAACATCGAGTTTCATTATCTGGTGAACTTGCTTGAAGATGCTCCATTGACCATGCAGGAAGATGAGAAAACGCAGCCCTGTGAGTGGATTGACTTGGATAAACTTGAGGAGTTCCAGCTAGTTCCAGCCTTTTTGAAAACAGCTCTACCAGATTGGGATGGCCAACTAAGACACATTCATCTTGAAGAATAGGAGAGAAAATGATGGTTAAGCTTATTGCCCATGTACTTATTCATAGTGGTGGTGATTATTTGTTCATTCAGCGTTCGGAAATTAAAAGAGGGGAACCCAACGTTTATCCAACTTACTGGGATATTCCTGGTGGCGGGGTTGAAAAGGGTGAACTTCCGCGAGATGGTGCTCTTAGAGAATGCATTGAAGAAGCGGGAGTTAGGCTAGATAGCAGTTCGCTCAAACTTCTTCACGAAGATAGTCAACTGGATACCTCTAAGGATACGGTTTTTACTCGCTTAGTTTATAAAGCAGAGTGGGTTGGGGAGAAGCCAATTATCAGATTAGATCCTGAAGAGCATACACACTTTAAATGGGTTACTATGGATCAAGCTCTAGAGGAGGAGAAGTTAGTTCCTTATTTGCGAGAAATTTTTGAAAGGTTAAGAAATGACTTATAATTTTACGGAAGAATACGATATTATTGTAATCGGTGCGGGACATGCTGGGGTCGAGGCATCTCTAGCTGCCAGCCGTATGGGTTGTAAGGTTTTGCTTGCGACCATCAACATTGAAATGCTGGCTTTCATGCCTTGTAACCCTTCTATCGGTGGTTCTGCCAAAGGGATTGTTGTGCGTGAAGTTGATGCCCTCGGTGGTGAAATGGCTAAAACCATTGACAAGACTTACATCCAGATGAAGATGCTCAACACTGGGAAAGGTCCAGCTGTCCGTGCCCTTCGTGCGCAGGCTGACAAGGAGCTTTACTCTAAGGAGATGCGCAAGACAGTTGAAAATCAAGAAAATCTGACCCTTCGTCAAACCATGATTGATGAGATTTTGGTGGAGGATGGCAAGGTTGTCGGTGTGCGTACAGCGACCCATCAAGAGTATGCTGCCAAGGCTGTTATCGTGACGACAGGAACAGCCCTCCGCGGGGAAATTATCATCGGAGACCTCAAGTACTCATCAGGACCTAACCACAGCCTAGCTTCGATTAACCTAGCTGATAACCTCAAGGAATTGGGACTCGAAATCGGTCGTTTCAAGACAGGAACCCCTCCACGTGTCAAGGCTTCCTCTATCAACTACGATGTGACAGAGATTCAGCCAGGGGACGAAGCGCCAAACCACTTCTCATACACTTCACGGGATGAGGATTATGTCAAAGACCAAGTTCCATGCTGGTTAACCTATACCAATGGTACCAGTCATGAGATTATTCAAAACAACCTCCACCGTGCACCTATGTTTACAGGTGTGGTCAAGGGTGTGGGGCCTCGTTACTGTCCGTCGATTGAGGACAAGATTGTGCGCTTTGCCGATAAGGAACGTCACCAACTTTTCCTAGAGCCGGAAGGGCGCAATACAGAGGAAGTCTATGTCCAAGGACTTTCAACCAGTCTGCCTGAGGATGTGCAGCGCGAGCTAGTTCATTCCATTAAAGGTTTGGAAAATGCAGAGATGATGCGAACTGGTTATGCCATCGAGTATGACATGGTCTTGCCTCACCAGTTGCGTGCAACTTTGGAAACCAAGAAAATCTCAGGCCTCTTCACAGCTGGTCAGACAAATGGAACGTCAGGTTACGAAGAAGCTGCTGGCCAAGGGATTATCGCGGGTATCAATGCGGCTCTGAAAATCCAAGGCAAGCCTGAATTGATTTTGAAGCGCAGTGACGGCTATATCGGGGTCATGATTGATGACTTGGTGACCAAGGGAACCATTGAACCCTACCGTCTCTTGACCAGTCGTGCAGAATACCGTCTCATCCTCCGTCATGACAATGCCGATATGCGTTTGACAGAGATGGGGCGCGAGATTGGCCTTGTGGACGATGAACGTTGGGCTCGCTTTGAAATCAAGAAAAATCAATTTGACAATGAGATGCAGCGTCTCGATAGTATTAAGCTCAAGCCAGTCAAGGAAACCAATGCCAAGGTTGAGGAGATGGGCTTCAAATCATTGACAGATGCGGTGACAGCCAAGGAATTCCTCCGTCGTCCAGAAGTTTCTTACCAAGATGTGGTGGCCTTTATCGGGCCAGCTGCTGAGGACTTGGATGACAAGATTATCGAATTGATTGAAACAGAGATCAAGTACGAGGGATATATTTCCAAAGCCATGGATCAGGTTGCCAAGATGAAACGCATGGAAGAAAAACGCATTCCAGCCAATATCGACTGGGATGATATTGATTCTATCGCGACAGAAGCTCGTCAGAAGTTCAAACTTATCAATCCAGAAACCATCGGCCAAGCCAGCCGTATTTCGGGAGTAAACCCAGCAGATATTTCCATTTTGATGGTGTATTTGGAAGGTAAAAATCGCAGTATTTCTAAAACTCTTCAAAAATCAAAATGATACGTCGTCGGCTTCTTACGAATGAGTTCAAAGCTTGGCTTTGATTCATCTCCAGCCTCCCATAGTTCCCCGAACTATGGGAGCTAACTTGAGTTATGCTTTCGTCTAGCCTTCTAGTCTGATTTCGATTTTTATTGAGTTTCAATCTCAAAAAAGTATAGAAAAAACAGCTCCGAAAACGGGGCTGTTTTGTTGGTTTATTCTTCTTCATCTGGTGTGAGGATCATCGGGATGATAATCGGTTCACGTTCTGTATTTTCATAAAGGAAGGGGCGAATGGCGTTGACGATAGCACCATTGACAGATTGGACGCTAGCATCTTTGTTCTTTAGTGCGATACGAATAGCATTGAAGAGGATGCGCTGGCTTTGGCGAATCAAGTCACCAGACTCTCTCATGTAGACAAATCCTCGACTGAGGATATCTGGACCAGACAAGATCATTTTAGACTTGAAGTCAACAGTTGCGACTGCTAGAACGACACCGTCTTCGGATAAATCTCTACGGTCTTTGAGGACAGCCGCACCGATTTCACCGATACGATTGCCATCGACATAAATGTCTTGGGCGTTGAAGTGACCTGCGATACGAGCTGAGTTAGCAGTAAGGGCAAGCACATCACCATTGCTCATGATAAAGATATTGTCCTTCTCGACACCCGTATCTACCGCTAGTCCAGCGTGGACTTTCTGCATACGGTATTCACCATGGACAGGCATGAAGTATTTGGGCTTGATCAAGCGGAGCATGAGTTTTTGCTCTTGCTGACCACCGTGTCCAGAAGTGTGGATATTGTTGATTTTACCGTGGATAACTTCGACACCAGCTTCTGAGATAATGTTAATCAGCTTGTTGACGCTAGTGGTGTTTCCAGGAATTGGGCTAGAAGAGAAGATAACGGTATCGCCGGGTTGGAGTTGCACTTGACGGTGGGTTCCGTTGGCGATACGAGAGAGGGCTGCCATCGGCTCCCCTTGACTACCTGTACAAAGGATAAGAACCTCGCCAGCAGGGTAGTCTTTGATTTCATTTGGCTCGATAAAGGTTCCCTTAGGAGCTTTGATGTAGCCAAGTTCGATCCCGTTGACAATGGCCTTTTCCATAGAACGACCAAAGACTGCAATCTTGCGTCCGGTCTTAACAGCAGCATCTGTTGCTTGCTGGAGACGGAAAATATTGGAGGCAAAGGATGCAAATATGATGCGTCCTTCAATGCCTTGGATGATCTTCATGATGGACTGGCCAACGACTTTTTCAGAGTTGGTAAAGGTTGGTACTTCCGCATTTGTCGAGTCAGACAGGAGACAGAGCACACCTTCTTCACCAAGGGCAGCCATACGGTGCAAGTCTGCAGGTTCTCCAACTGGAGTAAAGTCAAACTTAAAGTCACCCGTACAAACGATTTTCCCTTGAGGAGTATGAATGACAATCCCTAAAGGCTCTGGAATGGAGTGGGTTGTTCTAAAGAAAGTTGCCTTGAGATTTTTAAAGGTCAACTCAGTGTTGTGGTTGATTTCGTAAAGTTTGGCGTTGCGCAAGAGACCGTGTTCTTCGAGTTTTCCACGGATCAAAGCCAGGGCAAGTGGTCCAGCGTAGATAGGGACATTTGCTTGCTTGAGCAGGAAGGGAATCCCACCGATGTGGTCCTCGTGTCCGTGTGTTATCAAAACAGCCTTGACGCGGTCGATATTGTCCACGATGTAAGAGTAATCAGGAATGACATAGTCGATACCCAGCAAGTCATCTTCTGGGAATTTAATCCCAGCATCGACGATAATAATCTCGTCTTGGTATTCAATTCCGTAAGTGTTTTTCCCGATTTCTCCCAGACCACCGATGGCAAAAACGCCGACTTCTTCAGGTTTAAGAGTGTAGACCATATTAGAACTCCGTAATCTCGAAAGCGCCAGTTTCTTTTTCGTAATCTAGCAATTTGTCAGACAAGAGTTCGATAAATTCGATATTGTACTCTGGGCGGTTTTCTTCGACAAGTTGGCGAGCAGCGATACGGCCCTCAAGTTCTGAGTTGGCATCGATGTCTAGGTAAAGTGAGCGTGTTGTTTCACGACGTGGGCTGCGTTCTTTTGTTTCTTGATAAAAAACTTTGTAAATCATATAGTTCCTTTCTATTTACAGGTCAGCTTATTCCAAACTTTTAGCAGAGATTTGCTTGATTTCATTCCATTTTGTGTCTAGATTGACCTTGATTCGTTACAATTATTTCAATTATACCACAAAATGAAAAATTAGTAAAAGACGGAAATGGAGAAAGTCGGGAGGGGAAGAAGGAACAAAAAGACAGGTAGGATTTGGTCGGAGAGCACTTAGGTGTTATAATGAAAGGGGGAATCTAAAGAGATAGTAGATTTAAGGAAGAATACAGTTCTAGTTTCATTAATCGTTGGAGTGGATGGTTGGGACCGAATGATATCTTTGAAAAAAGAAAAAGCTCTTGAGAAATCTCGAGAGCAACCAAAAAGGCTGAGACAAAATTAAGGGATCTTTCTGAGCAAGCTCAAGGGGCAGCACCATTACCTAAAGTGATTGAATCACAACCTTTGAAAGACTTGTCACCAAGTCAGACCAAATCTCAACCTTACCCTATTTTATCATCTACTCAGCTAAGAAGTCAATCTATAAGTATAACGATGTAGACATAGCATGGAGTGGAGTGCTTACTGAACGGGCAAGGAAAAGCCCTTGATCAAAGCCAAGAGCCTACTAATAACATTGGGGGCGAACTAATCAATCGCAATTCCGGTTATTTAGAAGGCGAACCCTCAAGGACAGCACCACAGCCTGAAGAGCCAAAGGCTCAACCTGATTTTCCTACCAATGTTAAATTATATTTTAACATTGACAAGTCAGTAAAGTCAAGTTATCGGTTGCGTGGTGGCTACAAATACCCTGAAGATGCGGACATAAGGACTTTAAATAAGTATGCGGATGCTTTGCAACGGTCAGCACAACAATATTTAGATAGATTTGCCAATCAAAAAATCATCTACGCTTTTAACGAAGATAACCAACTGAACGCTCTGTCACCAGTCGCCCTATGTTATCCTCTCGATATTTATACTTTACTATAACTTACTGAGGGAATCAACTTTAAAAGCATCAAAAAGCTCCTGACCGAAGTCAAGAGCCGTCAAACACTGGGGGCGAATTGTTCAATCGCAATTTCAGTTCTTTAGAAACCAAAGTTTCAGGGATAGCACTGCAACCCGAAGAGTCAACGACTCAACCTGATTTTCCTATCAGTGTTGAATTACATTTTAACATTGATAGAACAACATTGTCAACAGTTTATATAAAAATAGGAATACCAAAAGGAGGATTAAGAATGTTTAGTTTGTTTGAATTTGCAGTAGGGGTTCGCCTCTTGATGTTTGTAGTCTTTGTAGCTTGTGTCTATGGGGGGAATGCCCTGTTTGTTCATCTGGAACACCGCAAAACAAAGTTCCTTTGGAAGCTTGCTTTTGTGACGCTCTATTCAATTTTTCTCCTCCTGGTTACCTATGTTGTCTGGCTCGTTTTCTACTTTGGTTTAAATGCCTAAAGTCAATTATTCCTCTAGATATACAGAAAATCCACCTCGTCTTGATAGATGGGATGGACTTTTTCTATTTTTAGGTGATATCTTTATTTTTACGACGATGTTCTTTCGTATCAAAAATCGAGTTGAAACATAAATGCCTGATCCAAATTTTTTACAAAGAACTTTTCAATTTCCTTGTTCACTTTTCTATTCAAAAAAGCTACAACTTTTTTGAATTTTTTGTGCAGAATTGCTTGTTTAAGTGGCAGGAACTTTTGTTTCAAAATAAAGAAAATTCCCATGCGCTGGCTTTTGTAGTATAATAGTAAACAGACAAAAAGATAGGAATGTGTTATGAAAGTATTAGCTTTTGATACGTCCAGCAAGGCTCTTTCTCTAGCCATTTTAGAGGACAAGCAGGTTCTTGCCGAGACGACGATTAATATCAAGAAAAATCACAGTATTACCCTTATGCCAGCCATTGATTTTTTGATGGCCAGTCTAGATTTGACATCAAAGGATTTGGATCGAATCGTGGTCGCTGAAGGGCCAGGTAGCTACACGGGCTTGCGAATTGCGGTAGCAACTGCCAAGACCTTGGCTCATACCCTGAACATTGAGTTAGTTGGGATGTCTAGCCTATTGGCTCTGGTGCCACGCCAACAAGAAGGCTTGGTGGTTCCTATCATGGATGCACGTCGCAACAATGTTTATGCAGGATTTTATCAAAACGCCAAACCAGTCTTTCCAGAAGCGCACCTGTCTTTTGCGGAAGTGCTAGAGCAGGTCAAGGATGCTGAACAGGTAACCTTTGTCGGAGAAGTTGGAGCCTTTGTGGAACAGATCCAAGAACAACTACCTCAAGCTAGCTATCAAGAAACCTTGCCAAATGCAGCTAATCTAGCTCTTTGGGCCTGGGACGAGGAAGCAGACTCCTTGCACGACTTTGTGCCAAATTACCTCAAACGTGTTGAAGCTGAGGAAAACTGGCTCAAGAACCATACCGAGTCTGGCGGGTCTTACATTAAACGCCTATGATAGAAATCAAACGAATCCAAAAACAGCCTGAACTAGCTAAAACCATCTACGCTGTCATGGCAGATGTTTACCCAGTCAGTCCTTGGACGCTGGAACAAATCCAAGCAGACCTGTCCCAAGACCAAACTTGGTACGCTCTAGCTTATGATGGAACAGAAGTGATTGGATTTCTAGCTGTGCAGGAGAATCTCTTTGAGGCAGAAGTCCTGCAAATCGCTGTCAAGAAAGCCTATCAAGGACAGGAAATAGCATCAGCCTTGTTTGCAACATTGCCGACAGACAAGGAGATTTTCCTCGAAGTCAGAAAGTCAAATCACCGAGCGCAAGCATTTTACAAGAAAGAAAAGATGGCGGTCATCGCTGAGCGAAAGGCCTACTACCATGACCCAGTCGAGGACGCCATCATCATGAAGAGAGAAATAGATGAAGGATAGATATATTTTAGCATTTGAGACATCCTGTGACGAGACCAGTGTCGCTGTCTTAAAAAACGACGACCAGCTCTTGTCCAATGTCATTGCTAGTCAAATTGAGAGCCACAAACGTTTTGGGGGCGTAGTGCCAGAAGTAGCTAGTCGTCACCATGTAGAGGTCATTACAGCCTGTATCGAGGAGGCTCTAGCAGAAGCAGGAATTACCGAAGAGGACGTAACAGCCGTGGCCGTTACTTATGGACCAGGCTTGGTTGGAGCCTTACTAGTTGGTTTATCAGCTGCTAAGGCCTTTGCTTGGGCACATGGACTTCCGCTGATCCCCGTGAATCACATGGCGGGCCACCTCATGGCAGCTCAGAGCGTCGAGCCTTTGGAGTTTCCCTTGCTAGCCCTCTTGGTCAGTGGTGGGCACACGGAGTTGGTCTATGTTTCCGAGGCTGGTGATTATAAGATTGTTGGGGAGACACGAGACGATGCGGTTGGTGAGGCCTATGATAAGGTTGGCCGTGTCATGGGATTGACCTATCCAGCAGGTCGCGAGATTGATGAGCTAGCTCATCAGGGGCAGGATATTTATGATTTCCCTCGTGCCATGATTAAGGAGGACAATCTAGAGTTTTCATTCTCAGGTTTGAAGTCTGCCTTTATCAATCTTCACCACAATGCCGAGCAAAAGGGAGAGAGTTTGTCCAAGGAAGACCTGTCAGCATCTTTCCAAGCAGCAGTCATGGATATTCTTATGGCCAAAACCAAGAAGGCCTTGGGAAAATACCCTGTTAAAACTCTGGTCGTGGCTGGTGGCGTGGCAGCTAATAAAGGGCTCAGAGAACGCCTAGCAGCTGAAATCACAGATGTCAAGGTCATCATCCCACCCCTGCGCCTTTGCGGAGACAATGCAGGTATGATTGCCTATGCCAGCGTCAGCGAGTGGAATAAAGAAAACTTTGCAGACTTGGACCTCAACGCCAAACCAAGCCTCGCCTTTGATACCATAGAATAAAGAGTCAGTTTTGAACTGGCTTTTTTACTCCAGAAAATGTCAGAATATTTTGACAAATCTGTAAAAATGATGATATAATATGTAAAAATTAGGAGGTGGTCAGATGATTGAGAGAATGGAATTGGGAGAATTTTACAAGGAATTGCGGCTGGCGAGAAGGCTCAAGCAGTCAGATGTGGCTTGTGAGGGTCTGACAGCATCCCAGCTATCCAAGTTTGAACTAGGGCAGTCTATGCTGTCTGCAGATAAGCTGATTCTAGCTATCCAAGCGATAAATGTGACCTTTGATGAGTTTGGACACAAGCTTAACAACTATCAAGAATCACCACATATGCGAATTGGTCGAAAGGTTGTGGATCGTTTTGCCCATCAAGATATAGCAGGCTTAGAGCAATTATTAGAGGAGGTCGAGCAAGAACAGATGGCGCAGACCTATCGTCGTTTGAACGCTATTGTGATTAAAGATGCCATTCATTCCTTGGATAAAAACTATCTGCTAGAAGAGGAGGATAGCGAGTTTTTAACTACTTATCTCTATGCTATTGAGTCTTGGACCTGGTTTGAACTCTATATTTTTTGCAATACCATGCCCTTCTTAAGTAATCAAGATCTGATTTTTTTATCCACCTCTTTACTTGAAAAATCTAAGGAATTTAAAGAGTTGGTACACAATCAATTGTATATGAAAAGTGGTTATCTTAATATCATCTCAGAGCTCATGGAGCGCAAACTTTTTTCCTATATTCCAATTTTTGAAGCTGAGTTGGAGAGTATGCTCCGACCATACGATGTTTTTGAGAAAGTATCATGGCAATTTTTAAAGAAATTGAGCATTTTCCTTCAAACCAAGGGAAGCAATCAAAAAGAGATTGAAAAATTTATCCAATCTCTGCAAGTATTAGAAAATCCCCAATTAACAGCTCTTTTTGAACTACGCTTACAGCAATATAAAGACCTTATCGATTAACAAACGATCGCAAAAATGAAATTTCTATAAGAAAAAATGTCAAATATGCGATTTTCTAAAATAGGGCATTTTTCGTGTTATACTGTCTTTATTTCATAGTATAGGAGAAAATAAAATGAAAAAGATAATCTCACGCTACTACTTGTTTGTAACTATTCTACTTGTCATTGCTGACCAGTTCTTCATTCGTTTGCTTTTACATAGCGATCTTGCTGCTGGTCTATCCGACTTTTCCTATTATTTGTCGGATATGCTGTTGAATTTTCTTGTGGTTTTGCTTGCTATTACTGTTATGGTTTGGTCAGGTAAATGGCAGAAAATTAACAGTCGAAAATTTAGAGGTTCCTATCTTTTTTATTCCTTTTTAGCTCTTCTTGCTTTTGTTATTTGGAATTTCGTCACATTTTATCTTTTCCCATCTACCAAAAATGAAATTGCTTATCAACTGGATGTCCCTACTTTTACAGGAGCTACAGCATTTTTGATGTATTTTTTCTATCCTGTGATTGCAGGTCCCATTTTTGAAGAGATGATTTATCGTGGATTGGTGATGACCGCTCTGGAAAAAGGAAAGAAATGGGGACTGGATGTGCTTGGATCTGCTACTTTGTTTGGAATCTTGCACATTAGTAATCACGGTTGGGTCTTGACAGACTTTTTCGTATATATGGGTGGCGGTCTCATATTTGCAGTTTTATTTAGAGTAACCAAGTCCATTTATTGGCCTATTGGACTGCATATAGTCTACAATGGCATTGGTCAAATTTTACCGTTGCTGTAATTTTAGGTGCTCAGCAATATCGGTCTATCCTTGGGGAGAACTTCCCATTTGAACTCAAAAAGGAGTTGCGATGAAAGTATTTATTCAAAATAGAGATTTTAGGCAATTAACCATCAACCAGTGGATCTCAACGGTTGGGGATACGATTTTTTATCTTGCTTTTTTGAATTATGTGGCAGATGCTTCGTTTGCCCCCTTGGCGATTTTACTCATTACGATTTCAGAGACTGTTCCTCAAGTTCTGCAAATCTTTATGGGAGTTTTGGCTGACTTTCAACATCATCGTGTTCTAAAGTATACGGTTATTAGTTTTGTCAAATTTGTCCTTTATTCTATAGTGGCACTTTCGCTTTCAGGGCAGTCCTTTTCCTTATGGCTCGTATTCTTTATTTGTTTAATGAACCTCTTGTCGGATACATTGAGTTACTTTTCAGGAGCCATGCTAACTCCTATTTTTATAAGAATCATTGGGAAAGAACATCTGACAGAAGCCATTGGCTTTAAACAATCAACAGTTAGTTTAGTTCGGACAATCAGTAATATTCTAGGAGGGATTTTACTAGGAATTCTTTCCATTCAGTTCATTTCCTTGCTAAACGCTCTGACGTTTCTGATAGCATTTGTAGGTATTCTTCTCATAAAAAATGATCTTTTGAAAGTTGAAAAAACAATTAGCTATCAAGAAGGTCTTTCTATAAAATCGTTTTGCCAGCATTTGTTCCAATCATCGAAATTGATCTGGAATATGGATAGAGTAATCTTCATTTTATTTATCGTCTCTATCAGCCAAGCTGTGATCAATGTCACTGTTCCTATTTCGACTCTTTTTTTAAGAAACCAACCGTTTTTGAATTTACAAACTGGTCAATCACTCGCTTTGTTATCAACACTAGAATTATTAGCACTTATTGTCGGAAGCCTTGTAAGTGGCTATCTGAAAAATACGATTTCTATAAAAACAGCTCTATACGCTTCGGTCGTCATCCAGTTACTCCTTCTAGTAGGATTTGCCACAGTTCATTTTGGTTTGATTCTGCTTTTCAGCTCCTTGGATGCCTTCATCGCAGGGGTACTCTCTCCTAGATTGCAAGAACTCGTCTTTAAACAAATACCTGAGGAGTCAATGGGAGCGGTTCAATCCTCTATTGGTGCTATTACGGTTGTCTTACCAAGTCTATTCACAATCGTTTTCGTAACGATTGCTACAAGTTTTGGGACCTTAGCGGTCAGCTTTATTCTATTGCTATTACTCCTAACCGCATTTGTCATGCTCTTGAATATTCGTGAGAGCATTTAGTAGGGAACTTTGATTTAATTTTTGTTCATATGATAAGGCTGGCGCTCCAGTCTTTTTCTTATCTCCAATATCTAATAATGGTTCTTGTTCAATTCCTTGTTACCTTAAATGAAAAAGTAATTTTAGAATTTAACCACGGAATCCGACTCTATCAAAGTTTGTCAATCATAGACTTTTTTTGTATAGTAGAAATATGAAATTTACAAAAATAATCAGTAGTCTGCTGGCTCTTGGAGTTTTACTCATGCTTTTATCAGCTTGCCAGAATATCAAAAAAACACAACTGGTCTTGTTTGAATCCCTTTCGTTCGGTATGTCTCCTAAATCTGTTGAAGAAAGATTTGGAAAGGCAAGCGAGGTGGAGGAAGAAAAGGAAACGGCCTATCGCGATACCTGGCGTGCAGAAGACCCGTATTTCTATAAAACAGGTCGCCTTTTCTATCACTATGAGCAGATTACTTTGAAAGGCTATCCAGGCCGAGCGACCTTTACATTTTCAAAATCGCATCGTTTGGAAACAGTAGCGGCTTATTTTCCCGTTACCTCAAAAGCTGAGCAGCAAGCATTGCTCGATAACTTATCCCAGACTGTAAAAAAAGAGCTTGAAGAACTCCCAGATTACCAGTCCATGACAACTGAGACAGTAGGCATCTATGATGACGGTTATCGCTACAAGGTCAAGTTAAAAGGACAACAGTGGGAACTCTGGGTTGATGTCTATCCAACAGAAAATAAATATGCTACAGACACAGAAACCGATAAGTATACTATCCGAGTGGATCAATTTCTTATGTATCCATGATGCTTCCTCTTCAGCACTTTTTGCTGGCACTTAGTTTCGATTCCGAAACTTTTTTCTCATTCCTGAATATGTTATAATAGTCCGTGCTGTGGCTGTGATGATGAACAGCCTCAATTGGAGAGAATATGAGGAGAAGGATGAAAGAAAAAGGATTTTGGGAAGGTGTACAGGCAGCCATGCCGACTGCCCTTGGCTATGTCAGCATTGGCCTGGCTTGTGGGATTATTGGCGCGCCCTATGTGACACCTGTTGAGATGGGCTTGATGAGCCTCTTTGTTTATGCTGGGAGCGCCCAGTTTGCCATGTTGGCATTGATTGCAGTACAAGCGCCTGTGACAGCTATTGCTATGACGGTTTTTTTGATCAACTTGCGACTCTTTTTGCTGAGCTTGCATGCATCGACCTATTTCCGTCATACTAGTCTCTGGCAAAATATCGGCATGTCCAGTCTCCTGACAGATGAAACCTATGGGGTTTTGATGGGAGAATTAGCCCATACAGACAAGGTTCATCCCATGTGGATGTACGGGAACAATCTCAATAGTTATGTAGCCTGGTTTATTGGGACAGTGGCGGGGACAGCTTTAGGTGGGCTTCTTCCAAATCCTGAAGTCTTTGGCTTGGACTTTGCCCTTGTTGGGATGTTTATCGGGATTTTTACTTCACAATTTCAGATTATGCAAAGACGGGTTCCTGTACGGAATCTGCTGATGATCCTAGCCGTTGTTGCGGTGTCCTTCTTTTTGTTCTTGACAGTGGTGTCTCAGTCGCTAGCTGTTCTGTTTGCGACCTTGCTAGGTTGTACCATGGGGGTGGTCTTAGATGGTCAGTAAATATCTTTTGTTAGCTGTTATCTTTTCAGGCCTAGTGACTTGGATACCTCGTATGATTCCCTTCATCTTGGTTAAGTACAAGGGGTTGCCAGCTATCGTTGAGCGTTTTTTGAAGTTCTTGCCTGTTTCCATTATCTTTGCCTTGATCCTTTCAAGCGTAGTGACTGGCAAGGTTGGCAGCCTTCCTCAGATCAAATGGCTGGACTTTTTAGCAGTCTTTCCAACGGCTTGGGTAGCCTTTCGCTACCGCAATCTAGTGGGTACGGTTCTTTTTGGAGTAGTCTTGATTGCAGTCTTACGTCTGGTCTTTTAGTCAGCCATAAAAAAAACCTATCACCGAGATAGATATCATATAATGGCGAAAAAAAATATTTTCTGTTAAGATAGTAAAGTATTCTATTTTGGAGGAAATGACATGAAAAAAATCGTCAAATATTCATCTCTTGCAGCTCTAGGACTTGTTGCCGCAGGTGTACTAGCAGCTTGCTCAGGTGGAGATAAGAAAGATACTGCAACTAGCGAAGCAGCATCTGGTAAGAAAGAAATTATCGTTGCAACCAATGCTTCACCAAAACCATTCAACTACGAAGAAAATGGCGAGTTGACTGGTTATGAGATTGAAGTAGTCCGTGCTATCTTTAAAGACTCTGACAAATACGATGTCAAGTTTGAAAAGACAGAGTGGTCAGGTGTCTTTGCAGGCCTTGATAGCGATCGCTACCAAATGGCTGTGAATAATATCAGCTATACCAAAGAACGTGCTGAAAAGTACCTTTATGCAGCACCAACTGCTAAAAACCCTAACGTTCTCGTTGTGAAGAAAGATGACGACAGCATCAAGTCACTTGATGATATCGGAGGCAAGTCTACTGAGGTTGTTCAAGGGACAACATCAGCTAAACAGCTAGAAGATTATAACAAACAACACGCAGACAATCCAACGGTTCTTAACTACACCAAGGCTGATTTCCAACAAATCATGTCACGTTTGAGCGATGGTCAGTTTGACTACAAGATCTTTGATAAAATCGGTGTTGAAACAGTTATCAAGAACCAAGGTTTGGACAACTTGAAAGTCATCGAACTTCCAAGCGACCAACAACCTTATGTTTACCCACTTCTTGCTAAAGGTCAAGATGAGTTGAAATCATTTGTGGACAAACGCATCCAAGAACTCTACAAAGACGGAACTCTTGAAAAATTGTCTAAACAGTTCTTCGGAGACACTTATCTCCCAGCAGAAGCTGATATTAAATAGTCGTATGAAATCATCCAGTCTGAGAAAGGCGGATGATTTCTCAATTTTTAGGTATATAGTTTCAAACTATATGTCTGCCTATCTAATAACAATTTGCTAAATCAAATAAAGTATGAGATACTATTACGGTATTATTTTTAAAGGAGATAGAATCATGAAAATTAAAAAATGGCTCGGTGTAGCAGCTCTTGCTACAGTCGCAGGTTTGACTCTTGCAGCTTGCGGAAATTCAGAAAAGAAAGCAGACAACGAAACAGTTGTCAAAATTGCAACAGTTAACCGTAGCGGTTCTGAAGAAGCACGTTGGGATAAAATCCAAGAATTGGTTGAAAAAGATGGAATTAAATTGGAATTCACAGAGTTCACAGACTATTCACAACCAAACAAGGCAACTGCTGATGGCGAAGTAGACTTGAATGCTTTCCAACACTACAACTTCTTGAACAACTGGAACAAAGAAAACGGGAAAGACCTTGTAGCGATTGCAGATACCTACATCTCACCAATCCGCCTTTACTCAGGTAAAAATGGGGAAGAAAACAAGTACACCAAAGTGGAAGAAATCCCAGATAACGGTGAAATCGCCGTACCAAACGATGCAACAAACGAAAGCCGTGCGCTTTACTTGCTTCAATCAGCTGGTTTGATCAAATTGGATGTTTCTGGAACTGCACTTGCAACAGTTGCGAACATTACAGAAAATCCAAAGAACTTGAAGATTACTGAATTGGACGCTAGCCAAACAGCTCGTTCATTGTCATCAGTTGATGCTGCCGTTGTAAACAATACCTTCGTTACAGAAGCAAAATTGGACTACAAGAAAGCACTCTTTAAAGAACAAGCTGATGAAAACTCAAAACAATGGTACAACATCATTGTTGCGAAAAAAGATTGGGAATCATCACCTAAGGCTGATGCCATCAAGAAAATTATCGCAGCTTACCACACTGATGAAGTGAAAAAAGTTATCGAAGAAACATCAGACGGTTTGGACCAACCAGTTTGGTAATAAGACACAGGGAGGTGGGAGAGAGTTTCCACCTCTTGCTTTTGTATAGAGAGTTGATTTTAAAGAGGCACTTGTGGTCGTTCTGAAGACACAAGTAGGTAGTAGAAAGAGAGAGAAAATGGTTTTTCCTAGTGAACAAGAGCAGATTGAAAAATTTGAGAAGGATCATGTGGCCCAACATTATTTTGAAGTCTTGCGCACCTTAATTTCCAAGAAATCAGTTTTTGCCCAGCAGGTTGGACTCAAGGAAGTTGCAAACTATCTGGGTGAGATTTTCAAGCGTGTAGGGGCTGAAGTGGAGATTGATGAGACTTATACGGCTCCCTTTGTCATGGCGCATTTCAAGAGTTCGCGTCCGGATGCCAAGACCTTGATCTTCTATAATCACTATGACACCGTGCCAGCAGATGGCGACCAGGTGTGGACAGAGAATCCTTTTACCCTTTCTGTGCGAAATGGCTTTATGTATGGGCGTGGGGTTGACGACGACAAAGGCCACATCACAGCTCGTTTGAGTGCTTTGAGAAAGTATATGCAGCACCACGATGACCTGCCTGTCAATATCAGCTTTATCATGGAAGGAGCAGAGGAGTCTGCTTCCATGGATCTAGATAAGTATTTAGAGAAACACGCAGACAAACTTCGTGGGGCGGACTTGCTAGTCTGGGAACAAGGAACCAAGAACGCCTTGGAACAGCTGGAAATCTCTGGCGGAAACAAGGGAATTGTAACCTTTGATGCTAAGGTGAAAAGTGCGGATGTGGATATCCACTCGAGTTATGGTGGTGTCGTGGAGTCAGCTCCATGGTATCTTATCCAGGCTCTAAGTAGTCTACGTGCAGCAGATGGACGTATCTTGGTAGAAGGCTTGTACGAGGATGTTCAAGGGCCAAATGAACGAGAACTAGCCTTGGTAGATACCTATGCCCAACGCAATCCAGAGGAAATCAGTCGCATTTATGGCTTGGAATTGCCTCTCTTACAAAAGGATCGTGTAGCCTTCCTAAAACGTTTCTTTTTCGAGCCAGCCCTTAATATCGAAGGGATTCAGTCAGGTTATCAAGGTCAAGGGGTGAAAACGATTTTGCCAGCAGAAGCCAGTGCCAAGTTAGAAGTTCGTTTGGTTCCTGGCTTAGAACCGCATGATGTTCTGGAAAAAATTCGGAAACAGCTAGACAAAAATGGCTTTGATAAGGTAGAATTATACTATACCTTGGGAGAGATGAGCTATCGAAGCGATATGAGCGCGCCAGCCATTCTTAATGTGATCGAGTTGGCCAAGAAATTCTATCCACAGGGCGTTTCAGTCTTGCCGACAACAGCGGGGACAGGACCTATGCATACGGTCTTTGATGCCTTAGAGGTACCCATGGTGGCCTTCGGTCTAGGAAATGCCAATAGCCGAGACCATGGTGGAGATGAAAACGTGCGAATCGCCGATTACTACACCCATATTGAATTAGTAGAGGAGCTGATTAGAAGCTATGAGTAGAGATATTATCAAGTTAGATCAGATCGATGTGACTTTTCACCAAAAGAAGAGAACCATCACAGCGGTCAAGGATGTGACCATTCACATCCAAGAAGGGGATATCTACGGAATTGTTGGATATTCTGGAGCAGGGAAATCAACCCTTGTACGGGTGATTAACCTCTTGCAAAAACCATCCGCAGGGAAAATTACCATTGACGACGATGTGATTTTTGATGGTAAGGTGACCTTGACGGCAGAGCAGTTGCGTCGCAAACGTCAAGATATCGGGATGATTTTCCAGCATTTTAACCTCATGAGTCAAAAGACAGCAGAGGAAAATGTAGCCTTTGCCCTCAAACACTCTGGACTCAGCAAGGAAGAAAAGAAGGCAAAAGTAGCTAAGTTGTTGGACTTGGTTGGCTTGGCGGATCGTGCTGAAAACTACCCTTCACAACTATCTGGAGGGCAAAAACAGCGTGTGGCTATTGCGCGTGCCTTGGCCAATGATCCAAAAATCTTGATTTCAGATGAGTCAACGTCTGCCCTTGACCCTAAAACAACCAAGCAAATTTTGGCCTTGTTGCAAGATTTGAACCAAAAATTAGGCTTGACGGTTGTCTTGATTACGCATGAAATGCAGATTGTCAAAGACATTGCCAACCGTGTGGCGGTTATGCAGGATGGGCGTTTGATTGAAGAGGGCAGTGTCCTTGAAATCTTCTCAGACCCTAAACAACCTTTGACACAGGACTTTATCTCAACAGCCACAGGTATTGACGAAGCCATGGTTAAGATTGAGAAGCAAGAAATCGTAGAACATTTATCTGAGAACAGTATCTTAGTGCAACTCAAGTATGCAGGGGCTTCGACAGACGAACCACTTTTGAATGAATTGTACAAGCGTTACCAAGTAACGGCTAATATCCTCTATGGAAATATCGAAATTCTCGATGGCACTCCTGTTGGAGAATTGGTTGTGGTCTTGTCAGGTGAAAAAGCAGCACTAGCAGGTGCTCAAGAAGCCATCCGTCAGGCTGGTGTGCAGTTAAAAGTATTGAAGGGAGGACAGTAAAATGACAGAGTTGATTCAAACTTACTTACCAAATGTCTACAAGATGGGCTGGGCTGGTCAGGCAGGCTGGGGAACGGCTATCTACCTAACTCTTTATATGACAGTTCTTTCCTTCATCATCGGAGGATTCTTGGGGCTGGTGGCAGGTCTTTTCCTCGTCTTGACAGCGCCAGGTGGTGTCTTGGAAAATAAGGTTATCTTTTGGATTTTGGATAAGATTACCTCTATTTTCCGTGCGGTTCCTTTCATCATCCTCTTGGCAATCATGTCACCACTCTCTCACTTGATTGTGAAGACTAGCATTGGGCCAAATGCAGCCCTTGTCCCCCTTTCTTTTGCGGTCTTTGCCTTCTTTGCCCGTCAGGTGCAGGTTGTCTTGGCTGAGTTAGATGGTGGTGTCATTGAGGCTGCTCAAGCAAGCGGAGCGACCTTCTGGGATATCGTGGGTGTTTACCTATCAGAAGGTCTTCCAGATTTGATTCGTGTGACGACTGTGACTTTGATTTCCCTTGTTGGGGAAACAGCCATGGCGGGAGCAGTTGGTGCTGGTGGTATCGGTAACGTGGCCATTGCTTATGGATTTAACCGTTACAATCACGATGTGACCATCTTGGCAACCATCATTATCATCTTGATTATCTTTACGATCCAGTTCTTGGGAGATTTCTTGACCAAGAAACTAAGTCATAAATAATGGAAGGAGTTCAAAGGGACTCCTTTTTGTTTTCTCACCGAAATGCAAGAAGGATAAAGCTTCTTTTTAGAAATATGCTATAATAAATAAAGGTCCTCAATTAGCAAATCAAAAAGTTTGCTGTAGAAGAGATGATAATGTAAAGGAGTTTGTCTGGTATGAATTATTTCGAGGGGAATGAGTTTTTCCTTCTCTTGTTTGTAGTTTTACTGATTGGTTTTGTGGTAAACTTTTTTGAAAAACGTAAAGACTACTATATTTTGGCGCTCTCCCTCTTATTTGCAGGAGCTATCTATGGTAAGAGCCGAGCGATGATTGTCTATTTACTCGCCTTTATCGTTTACCAGTATTTTCTGGTTTTTCTAGCGCAGCGGATAGAGGCAAAGTGGCTGAAACCACTGGTTTTCCTTTCCATTCTTCCTTTGGTGATCAATAAAGTCTTTGCCCTGACTTCTCTGCATTTGTTGGCCTTTATTGGAATTTCTTACATGTCCTTTAAGACCATTCAGATCATGTTAGAGATATCGGATGGCTTAATCAAAGAAAAAATCACTGTAAAAGATTATCTACAGTTTTTGCTCTTTTTCCCAACAGTTAGTGCTGGTCCGATTGATCGGAGTAGGAGATTTTTAAAAGAGATAAACGAGGTCATGCCCCGAAAAGAGTATCTAGAGTTAGCAGGGGACGGTGTGTATCGTATCGTTCTAGGCCTCCTTTACAAGATTGTTTTATCAACCTATGTTTACCAGATGTTACTCGCTCTAAATAATACTGGCACAGTCGTTTATTCAATCAAGTATATGTACCTCTATACCTTGTATCTGTTCTTTGACTTTGCAGGCTACAGTCTAATGGCCGTTGGAAGTAGTAACATTCTAGGTATTCAGACACCGATGAACTTTAACAAACCTTTCTTGAGTGTCGATATCAAAGATTTCTGGACCAGATGGCATATCACCTTGTCGACCTGGTTGAGAGATTTTGTATTTTCAAGAGTATTGATGCAGGTTATCAGGAAAAAATGGTTTAAAAATAGACTACACAATGCAACCTATGCCTATATAATTAATATGTTAGTCATGGGTTTTTGGCATGGTCTTAGTGTTAGTTACATTGTCTATGGTTTTTATCATGGTGTCTTGATGGCTGGATTTGAAGTGTATCAAAAGAAAAGCAATTTTTATAAAAAAAATAAAAACAAAAACTGGTATAAGCTACTAAGTTGGTTTGTGACCATGAATTTGGTTATGATTGGTTTCTTTATCTTTTCGGGTGAACCCTATAAAATCTTACTGACGACTTTAAAGAGATAAGAGATTGAGAAGAAATCGGACAGATCGAAGGGATAGGATAAAACGAGATGATTAAATTAAAAGCATTTTTACTATCGCTTGTGCTCGTAATTGCGACGCTTGCCCTTTTAAATGTGACGTATGTCAAGAAGATTGATGATTATTATAAAGTCAAGGATAACAGTATTCGTTATAACACCTCGTATGAAAAGTATAAAAGTAGAGATATTCTAACAAGCAATATCACCCCCAATACACTGGTTCTAATGGGTTCCTCAGAGTTGGTTGCGACGATAAATGAAGACTATCATCCAAATAAAATTTTTAACTACAACGATTTTAATATCATGCAGATTGGGACTAGTTATTCTCAAAACATCATTCAGGCTACGACCTTGGGCTCTATTGAAGGATCAATGAGTAAGCGAAAAGTAGCTATAGTAGAGTCGGTTCAGTGGTTTGAAAAAGATGGGACCCATCAAGATGCCTTTTTGAACAAGGCTTCTCAGGAACATATTTTTCACATGCTAGATAATGACAAGATTAGTAAAGAAACGAAAGAAAAACTAATCAATCGCATTATCGAGATTACCAAAGGAAACAAGCAACAAAACGACATCTACAAAAAATATAAAAGTTATTTCATAGATGGAAAAGGAACCATTGTTGATAAAAAACTATTAGAGTTAGATAACGCGATGTATTCCTTTAAGCTCAAACGAAAATTTTATGAAAATCATGAGAAATCAGATTATCCTTCACTAGGAGACAAAACCCCAGACTATGATTGGGAAAAGATGACGGCTCAGTTTGTGGAAGAGGTCAAAAGGAAAACAGACAATAATGACTATGCTGTTGATAATAACTACTACAATACTTACTTAAAAGATCGCTATGCATCGCTAAAAGATTCCAATAAAGATTTGAGCTACCTAGAGTCACCTGAATATTCAGATATGGAACTCTTCTTGACAGTTGCCAAGGAATTGGGCATTGAAGTTGAGGTCATTATTTTCCCAGTAAACGGGAAATGGAATGACTATACGGGTATCTCAAGAGAGATGCGAGAAAAAACTTATAAAAAAATAGAAGATGTCGCAAAAAGCCATGGTGCAACTGTACTAAACTATGGAAACAGAGAGTATGATAATTACTTTTTATTTGACGTGATGCACGTTGGAGTGAAAGGATGGATGGAAGTTGAAAAAGAACTTTATAAATTTGCAAACCAAGCTAACTAATACACATCGTTTAATCTTGTGGACACTATTTTTCTATACGGTTATCTTGAGCATCGTGATTTACTGTTTTGTGACCGATTTTTCGAATATTCAAGAATTTATCTATAGTGAATTTTAAGATTGTATACAAAAAGGCCCTGGAACTAGGCATAGCTAGTCTTCAGGGCTTTTATCTTATAGTTTATCAGCTATTTTTTGACTTAGAAATTGGCCAATAACAGCCCCAATCAAGGCACCTAGGAGGATGCTCGAAACAAAGAGAAGGATTTTGTCCAACTCTGG
The DNA here is from genome assembly GCF_023109195.1 of Streptococcus oralis. Classification (GTDB taxonomy): domain Bacteria; phylum Bacillota; class Bacilli; order Lactobacillales; family Streptococcaceae; genus Streptococcus; species Streptococcus oralis_BV. The sequence continues at coordinate 1,373,699 of NZ_JALDUB010000001.1, read as the reverse complement.
AGCGACCATGATACGGTCAATGTATTCTTGGGATTTCCCACGTGCAAGTAAGGTGGCCACGTAAGCTTTGGGACGGATCCACATGAGGAAGATAGGGCCACTTGTGCTAAAAGCAAAGACGAGGAAGGAGAGGGTGTTTTTGATTCGGTCTCTGTAGTGGCCGAGACGAGCGATGGCATCTGCTGCAAGACCACAGGCGAGTCCTGGGAGAAAGGCACCAGCGCCATGCTTACTAGCTAGGAAAAAAAGTGCCATAAAAAGACCTAGAGTCGTAATAGCGCCAAAACGAGGGACTTTCGTCAAAAGAAGCATATAGACACTGCCACCGACAAGGGCAGAAAAGGCAGGTGCGTAGAACATATTGCCTGTTTGGTCGACCAGGTGTCCTAGGAAGACTCCAATCCCTACACAGAGAAAGTAGAGGACGGCGGCCAAGAGGGTGGTTAAGATATTTTTCTTCATGAGAATCTCCTTGATACGAATTAACAAAACCAATTGTATCACGCTTTTTGAGGATTGTAAATGGGAGTTCTATATTTTTGAAAACGTTTGAAATATGATATAATAGTTACATTGTTAGTTTAAGGAGAGTAGTATGGGAAAATTTCTAGAATTCGTCTTTAATCGTATCTTTTTGGGAATGATGGCGACGGCTTATTTCTGGCTATTAACACTAGCAGGAGGAGTAGTCTTTGGTTTGGCACCAGCTAGTGCTACCCTGATGAGTTTGTATGCGGAGCATGGGTATACCTATCGAGCCTACCATTTGAAGGAAGCTTGGGAATTGTATAAGAGTAATTTTGTCAAGAGCAATCTGGCTTTCTATAGTTTTGTGTTTGTGGATCTTGTCCTAGTTTATGGTTTGTACCTTCTAGTTCAATTGCCCCACCAGACGATTTTCCACCTCTTGGCGACCTTTCTCAATGTCCTTGTAGTCGCTCTTGTCTTTCTAGCCTACACTGTTTCCTTGAAACTTCAGGTGTACTTTGATTTATCCTACCAAAATACCTTGAAACTATCCCTTATCGGGATTTTTATGAGCTTACCTGCGATTGCCAAGGTTTTACTCGGGTCCACTCTCCTTGTAGGAGTTGGTTATTATATGCCTGCCTTGCTCTTTTTTGTAGGAATTGGAATGTGGCATTTCTTTATCAGTGATATGTTGGAACCTATTTATGAAAGTATCCATGAAAAATTGGCGACAAAATAGAATGAAGCAGTTTTGGCTTCACTCTCTTTTACGGATTTATAGTTTGGTTATGATCGTGGTCATTGCCAGTTTTGCGATTATGCTATCGTATGCTGACTGGGACTCGCGTGAGAAAGAGGCCCAACGGGTTGCAGAACGTGTGACCACTCGGACAGTGAGTGAAGTGGAATACTATCACAGAGAGTCAACTCAACTTGCTCAGTCTTTAGTTGAAAATCAGGCCCGCATCGAAGGAATTTACAAGTATTTCAGTCTCAGCACACCAGACTATTTCTATTGGCAATTAGAGCGTAAAACTTCGCCTTATATCTCGGTTTCCCTGTATGAAAATATTGATGACCTCTATGTTCGGAATGATTTTGTGACTGGAGTGGCTATTGTTCTTCAGGACTATAAGGAAGTGTATGTTTCGACTAGAGAAAAACGCAGTGGAGAGAAAATTCCTGCGGAGGGTTTTAAGCCGGCAGCCAATAGTTTTGCCATTCCTGTTTCCGATCCTGTGTCTGACAAGGATTTAGGAGTGATCTATATCTCCCTATCCCCAGATGTTTTACATGGCGCTATTGACAATACTCGGGGTCATATCCCAATGGCTGTAACAGTAACTTCGCCTTTTGAGACTGAGATGTTCCATATTGGGGAGAAGGTCTCAGCCGAGCGAGAAAACTGGTTTGTAGGTGTCACCTCTCACGGTTATCAGGTTCGAGTTGCTGTTCCTAAAAATTTTGTTCTTACAGGAACTTTGACGAGTTCAGCTGTCATTATTGGGCTAAGTATTCTCTTTATCATTATTTTGTACGTGACCCTTAGACAGACTTTTTCAAATTACCAAAAGCAGGTCGTAGACCTAGTAGATTCGATCGAGGTGATTGCTCAAGGAGAAGAAGGCCTTCGAATTGATACCTCTGAAAAAGACCAAGAGTTGCTTCTCATTGCAGAAACAACCAATGATATGTTGGATCGTCTGGAAAAAAATATCCATGATATCTATCAGCTAGAGCTCAGCCAAAAAGATGCCAATATGCGAGCCCTGCAGGCTCAAATCAATCCTCACTTTATGTACAATACTCTGGAGTTTTTACGGATGTATGCCGTCATGCAAAGTCAGGATGAACTGGCAGATATTATCTATGAATTTAGCAGCTTGTTACGCAATAATATCTCCGACGAGCGGGAAACGACCTTGAAGCAGGAGTTGGAATTTTGCCGAAAATATAGCTATCTCTGTATGGTGCGTTATCCTAAATCCATTGCCTATGGTTTCAAGATTGCACCAGAATTGGAAGAAATGAGGATTCCAAAATTTACCCTCCAACCATTAGTAGAAAACTACTTTGCCCATGGTGTTGACCATCGCAGAACGGATAATGTCATCAGTATCAAAGCCTTGAAGGGCCAAGGCTTCGTTGAAATCCTAGTGGAAGACAATGGTCGGGGAATGTCCGCTGAGAAACTAGCTAGCTTGCAAGAAAAATTAGCTCAGAGAAGTTTTGAACACGAGGCAAGTTATAGTGGGGAGCGGCAATCAATTGGAATAGTAAATGTACACGAACGCTTTGTTCTCTACTTTGGGGATCGCTACCAAATCAGTGTAGAGTCAGCTGAACAAGAAGGTGTTCGTTACCATATCACTATCCAGGATGAATAGAAAGGGTAGAAATGTATAAAGTTTTATTAGTAGACGATGAGTACATGGTGACAGAGGGGCTCAAGCGATTAATCCCCTTTGAAAAATGGGATATGCAAGTCGTCGCAACAGCTAATCACGCAGATGATGCTTTGGACTATGTTAAGAAAAATCCAGTAGATGTGGTCATTTCCGATGTCAACATGCCAGATAAGACCGGACTTGAGATGATTAGGGAAATGAAAGAGCTACTTCCAGATACCTATTATATCTTGCTGTCTGGTTATCAGGAGTTTGAGTACGTTAAAAAAGCCATGAACCTTAGTGTCGTGGATTATCTGGTCAAACCAGTAGACAAGGTGGAGTTGGGCAATTTATTAGAAAAGATTGCGCAGCAGCTTCAGGAAAAGGTGGAACAAAGTCAGACCCTCAGTCAAGAATTGGATGAGACAGGATTTACGAACTACCTGTCAGGTAAAGACAGCTGGTGGATTGGTCTATCCAAGGAAAAGCAAGGTTCTTTTACCATTCCTTACTATGTTTTGGGGCAAGACTGGCAGATTTTCATCTCTGATCAACCGCTCGATGGCATCGTCGTGACACCATTTGAAGCACCCTACCAGCAGTCCTTTGAGAATTGGAAGATCAACGCTGAAAAAGCCCTCTTCTACGGTTCTGTCAATCTAGAAAAATCCGAGAGTTTGTTTGCTTATTACGAGCCGATTTATCGGGTGATTATCCAAGGGAATATCAATCAAATCATCGAAGAATTAACCCTGCTAGAGAAGGTTGTTTTGAAGAATACCCCGCGCGTGGCCATCACAAAGCAGCTCTTTACTCAGTTTGTCATGGATGTCTTTCATTTATTTGAACACCTAAAAGCAGATGATATGACCGAGATTGTCAAAGCTATCCATGCCATTAACACCTTTGAAGAATTGGTTGCCTACATCAAAGAAACCTTGACCAAGTTCTTTGGCCAGTACCGCATGAATGAAAATGTGGTGAGTGTTCTGGAAGTGATTGGGCGTGATTATCAGAAAGAGCTCTCACTTAAGGATATTAGCAAGGAACTCTTTATCAATCCTGTCTATCTCGGTCAGCTGATCAAGAGGGAAACCAACTCAACCTTTGCGGAATTGCTCAATAAACAGCGAATAAAAGCAGCGCAGCAACTCTTACTTTCGACCAGTGATAGCATCGAAGATATTTGCTATGCAGTTGGCTATAGTAATGTTGGATATTTCTATAAGGTTTTCCGTAAATTGTGCGGAAAATCACCGAAAGCTTATCGGAAACAAGTTGAAACCAGCTTGTAAAAGTTGTATTCCTGTACAAAAAATGCTATAATGTTCAAAATATCTTATGGAGGAAAACATGAAAAAGAATCCTATTTATCTTTGGGTCTTGTTAGTCCTATCAGCCCTCATTTCATCTATGTCATTATTTGGAATCTTGAGTCCATTGCCAAGTAAAGATGTGCTTCGTGCTAGCCTGGCGAATAGCGGAACGCTTACTGCTCAGCAAATAGAAGACACGGTTAACTATACTTACCAAGTAACAGCGTCATCGCACTCTATTTTTAATACGTTGTTGATTGTTTTATCTGCAATTTTAGTTGTGGTAGCCTTTGTGTTCTTAGTTCGTAAAAACGTCCAATTTGCAAACTATGCTTATATCGGCTATGTTCTACTAGCGATTGTTGGTTTGGTTTATAGCTATATGAATGTTCAAGATGCGGTTCAATTAATCAAAGATTCTACCCTCGGCCTAGGAATGGGAGCATTAGCACAAGGAACGAATATTTTGTTTATCATCATTAATGTCCTCTTTTTAGCCTTAGTCTTTTACAAGATGTGGCGCCAACAAAAAGATTTGGCCGAAGAAGTCGAAGCAGAAGAAGTTGCCTAAGTATTGACAAAAGAGAACTATCAAGTTACAATCTTGGTAGTTCTTTTAATATCCAAAAATAAAAATCGAGGTCAATATGAAAAAAATATCCTTAGTTTATATCAGTTTGAGCGGGAATACAGAGAGTTTTGTAACCCGACTCAAGGACTATCTCTTGTCCCAGCACGAAGGGATTGAGGTCCAAAAGATCCATATCAAGGATTTGGTCAAGGAAGGGAAAGATTTCTTTGAGATGGATCACCCCTATGTCGCCTTTTTACCAACCTATCTAGAAGGTGGAAATGGTGTCGATAACGGCGATGTTGAGATCCTAACGACTCCAGTGGGTGATTTTATCGCCTATGGAGACAATGCCAGTAAGTGTTTTGGGGTGGTGGGATCTGGTAATCGCAATTTTAACAATCAATACTGTCTGACAGCCAAGCAGTATAGCCAGCGCTTTGGCTTCCCGGTCCTAGCAGACTTTGAAATGCGTGGGATGCTGGGAGATATTAAAAAAGTCGCAGCAATCATTGCAGACTTGTATGAGTTAGAGACAGAAAAATAAAGTAGTACTGAGGGGCAGTTGAGATTTTCAACTGCTTTTGAGTATGCAAAAAGCACCCCGTAAGGGTGCCATTTTATAAACTATCCTGCTTTTCCGATGGCAAGTGCATAGATAAAGAAAATAGCAAAGCCAAAGAGGAAAATCAATCCTGCGATAGCGAGGAGTTTTAGCCAAGAAGGAAGATTTTTATTCTCACGTGTCACCAAAACATAGTTCAAAAGAGCGAAGAATGGTGTTGTCAGGAAAGAACCGATCATAGCAAAGCGAAGCATGGTGGAAACTTGTCCAGCAAAGAATTTAATAATTACGATACCAATGATAGCGGTAATGGTCATCCAGATGTTCAAAGATTTGCGAGTATCCTCTTTTTGACGAATCAAGAGTCGCAGCGATTCCTGATTGACACGAGAGTAGCCATCGATAACGGTGATGACCGTTCCAAAGATACAAAGAAAGGCGATAAAGGTAATCAAATAACGGGACCATTCTCCAAGAACAGAGGCATACATACCCACAAACTGAGAAATGTACTTAGCTGAAGCGGCTTCAACTGCCTGTCCTGTAGGATACTGAATCAGTGCTCCTAGTGCCACGAAGAATACAGCTAGGATAGCAGTTCCAATGTAACCAACGTTAAAGTCGAAAAGGGCGTCCTCTGTATTAAAGTTGACAGTCTTTTTCTTTTCAGCAGACCAGAGTGAATTGATGGCAGAAATCTCAATAGGAGCAGGCATCCATCCTAAGAGGGAAACGATGAAAGGGAGGGCCGCCATTTGCCAAGGTGTCTTTTCGACAAAATCAGAGCTGTATTCTGGATGTTTAATTGCTGCAATAATAACTGCAAGAACTGTTGCAATGGTCAAAGCAGACATGATCCATTTTGCCATACCATCCAATAGTTTGTAGCCACCAAAGAGTAGCATGGCCCAAATGACTGCAACAAGGATAAGGGACCATTGAGTGATGCTAAGACCAATCATTGGGAAAGCGCTAGCGATGATAGCTGAGCAAAGGATAGCGACTCCAGCTGTATTAACCATGGCAGAGAAGACGTTGAGGACAAAGAAAATCCAGAGATAGAGTTTTCCTTTTTCGGCATAACCTTCCACCAAGGTTTTACCAGTGTCGGCAGTATATTCGGCTCCAAAACGGAAAAATGGATATTTAAAAACATTGGCCAAGATAACCAAGAGGAGTAGTGACCACCCATAAGAACCACCAGCTTGAGTAGAGGATACGATATGAGAACCTCCAACGGCTGCAGAAGCCATTAGAATTCCTGGCCCCATTGCCTTTAGTTTGCTTGCCCAGGTTGACTGGTTTGATAACGTAACTTGTGACATAATAAACGCTCCTATTTTTGAATTTTCAGAATAATCTGAATAGATAGCTACTATTCTACAAAAATCTTAAAAGAAATGCAAGGCCATTTTGAAAAAATATAGAAAATTACAGAAAACTTTACATGTATTAATGAAATTTCTCCAAGGAGAATATGGTAAGCCTAAAAAATCCGAGAAGAAAGCTTCTCGGATTTTAATTATTTCAATTGATCTGTGACGTCTTTTGAGAGCAACATTCCCAGATGGTAAGTTTTATTGATATGTGCAATGACATCATTGATATTTTCAGTCGTGTGAATTTTCTCTTTGATGTCAGACCTAAATGTCTCATCCTTCAAGAGTTGCTCTTGGTAGAGTCTTTGAAGTCTTTCCTTCTCGTACTTATTGAGCAGAAAAAGGAAAACCAAGCTAAGTACAACGAGGATATAAGCATATTGGCTCATAGGAAATCTCCCAGTGTGATAAATAGTAAAAGTGAATAAATTATTTCATTGAACAGCTGCAAGGCCGAACAAAATATAAATGTTATTTTGCCTCAATCTTTCAGATTGCTTTCAAGTAATTTAAAAGATTAGAACCTAAACCCAACTAAATCGCTGTTATTTGGTTTGATAAGTTAGTGAAGCGCCTAGCCAAATCACCATAGTTACGACGTCATGACCTCTAAATCGATTATATTTAGGGGTCATGACTAGTGAAGCAGTTAGCTAGCCCGCATATAAGCGGCTAGCGTCTAACAATTAGGAACTTTAGTTCCAATTGTTAGTACTGAATCACATCTTCTCCGGCGCTTCTACTCCGAGCAAACGAAGAGCTTCTTTGAGGACGACTGCGGTTGCGTAGCTGAGGGCCAGACGACTGTCGCGCTCAGGACTTTCATCTAGGATACGTGTATGTGCATAATATTTGTTAAATGCTTGAGCCAAACCAATCGCAAATTTCGCAATGATAGAAGGTTCAAAGTTATCTGCTGCACGATTGATAATACGTGGGAAGTCTTGGATGAGCTTGATGATTTCCCAGCTTTCAGCATCATTCAGGCTATAGTTGCTAGCTGTATCTGGTTTGAAATCGGCTTTGCGCAAGATAGATTGGATACGAGCGTAGGCGTATTGAACGTAAGGTCCAGTTTCTCCTTCAAAGGATACCATAGCTTCAAGGTCGAAGTCATATCCATTTGTACGGTCGGTCTTAAGATCATAGAACTTGATAGCCCCAACTCCAACAGCGTGGGCAACCTGGTCTTTATTTTCTAACTCAGGATTTTTCGCTTCGATTTGGGCCTTGGCACGACTAACAGCCTCTGCAATAGTAGGCTCTAGTAAGATGACATTTCCTTTACGAGTAGAGAGTTTTTTCCCTTCTTTTGTTACCAATCCAAACGGAACATGGACAATGTCTTGGCTCCAATCGTAACCCATCTCTTGTAATACTGCCTTGAGTTGTTTGAAGTGGGCAGATTGCTCTTGACCAACAACATAGATGGATTTTGCAAATTGGTATTCCTTTTTACGGTAAAGGGCTGCAGCCAAGTCACGTGTGATATAGAGAGTTGCACCATCGGATTTCTTGATAAGGGCTGGATGTTCAATTCCATATTTCTCAAGATTGACAACTTGGGCTCCCTCTGACTCAACAAGAAGTCCTTTTTCAGCAAGAAAGTCTACAACAGCATCCATCTTATCATTGTAAAAGGCTTCTCCGTTGTAGCTGTCAAATTTGACTTGCAATTCATTGTAAAGGCGGTTGAATTCCACTAAACTTTCATCACGGAACCATTGCCAGAGAGCTAAGGCTTCCTCGTCTCCATTTTCCAGTTTGCGGAACCATTCGCGTGCTTCTTCATCCAAGCTAGGGTCTTTTTCAGCTTCAGCATTGATGCGAACGTAGAGTTTAAGAAGTTCATCTATTGGATGCGCTTTAACGGCTTCCTCATTTCCCCATTTCTTGTAGGCAACGATCAACATTCCAAACTGTTTGCCCCAGTCTCCTAGGTGGTTGACCTTGACCGTTTGATAACCGATTTTTTGGAAAATATGTGACAAGCTATCCCCGATAACCGTTGAACGCAAGTGCCCAATAGAGAATGGTTTTGCGATATTGGGACTAGACATGTCGATGACGACATTTTCTTGCTTGCCAATGGTTTGGTCGGCATAGTGTTCTTTTTCAGTGATAACATCCTGTAATACCTGAGCCGAAATAGCAGATTTATCAAGGAAAAAGTTGACGTAAGGTCCAGTAGCGACAACCTTTTCAAAGGCTTGACTATTGATTTTTTCAGCAATATCTGTTGCAATCATTTGAGGAGCTTTACGCTCGACCTTTGCTAGAGAAAAGGCAGGGAAGGCGATGTCTCCCATTTCTGAGTTTTTAGGTGTTTCCAGTAAATTTAAAATAGCCTCTTGATCCAGGCTATCAATGACGCTAGCCAACTCGCTAGCAATCAATTCTTTTGTATTCATAAGGGCTCCTTTTGGGCTTTTTTACTATTTTAACACAATTTACTACATTTTTTGAGAAAGAAAAGAATTTTTTTGAATTATCTATTTTTTTTGGTATAATGTAGTTATAAAATAAATGTAAAACTTGTTATAAATATTCACTTAAGAGGATAATATGAGAAAAAGAGAACGGCATCAATTGATTAAAAAGATGATCACCGAAGAAAAACTTGGGACACAAAAAGAGATTCAAGATCGTTTAGAAGCTCGTAATGTTTATGTGACACAAACGACTTTGTCGCGTGATTTGCGTGAAATCGGCTTGACCAAGGTTAAGAAAAATGATATGGTGTATTATGTACTAGCAAATGAGACAGATAAGATTGATTTAGTTGAGTTTTTGTCTCATCATTTAGAAGGTGTTGCAAGAGCAGAGTTCACCTTGGTACTTCATACCAAACTTGGGGAAGCTGCAGTCTTAGCAAACATTGTAGATGCAAACAAGGATGAATGGATTTTAGGAACGGTTGCTGGTGCTAATACCTTATTGGTTATTTGTCGAGACCAGCACGTTGCCAAGCTGATGGAAGATCGTTTGCTAGATTTGATGAAAGATAAATAAGGTCTTGGGAGGTGCTCTCAAGACTTATTTTTAGCAAGGAGAGACGGAAAATGGCAACAGAAACGCTATCACCCGGCATGCAACAGTATGTGGATATTAAGAAACAATACCCAGATGCTTTTTTGCTTTTTCGAATGGGTGATTTTTACGAGTTGTTCTATGAAGATGCAATTAATGCAGCACAGATTTTAGAAATTTCCTTAACGAGTCGGAATAAAAATGCAGAAAATCCGATACCTATGGCGGGCGTCCCCTATCATTCTGCCCAGCAGTATATCGATGTTCTGATTGAGCAGGGCTATAAGGTAGCCATAGCCGAGCAGATGGAAGATCCCAAACAAGCAGTTGGTGTTGTCAAGCGAGAGGTGGTCCAGGTCATCACACCTGGAACGGTCGTTGATAGCAGTAAGCCGGATAGTCAGAATAATTTCTTGGTTTCCTTAGATTGTGATGGCAATCAATTTGGTCTGGCTTATATGGATTTGGTGACGGGTGACTTTTATGTGACGGGGCTATTGGATTTCACGTTGGTTTGTGGGGAAGTCCGTAACCTCAAGGCGCGAGAAGTGGTGCTGGGTTATGACTTGTCTGAGGAAGAAGAACAAATTCTCAGTCGCCAGATGAATCTGGTGCTTTCCTATGAGAAGGAAGGCTTTGAGGACCTTCATTTACTGGATTCACGTTTGGCAGCTGTGGAGCAAGCGGCAGCTAGTAAGCTCCTCCAGTATGTTCACCGTACCCAGATGCGAGAATTGAACCATCTCAAACCAGTTATCCGCTATGAAATTAAAGATTTCTTGCAGATGGATTATGCGACCAAGGCTAGTCTGGATTTGGTTGAGAATGCCCGTTCAGGCAAGAAGCAGGGGAGTCTTTTCTGGCTTTTGGATGAAACCAAAACAGCTATGGGCATGCGGCTCTTGCGCTCTTGGATCCATCGTCCCTTGATTGATAAGGAACGAATCGTCCAACGTCAAGAGGTGGTGCAGGTCTTTCTTGACCACTTCTTTGAGCGTAGTGATTTGACAGACAGTCTCAAGGGTGTTTATGACATCGAACGTTTGGCTAGTCGGGTTTCTTTTGGCAAGACCAATCCAAAGGATCTCTTGCAACTGGCGACTACCTTATCTAGTGTGCCACGGATTCGAGCGATTTTAGAAGGCATGGAGCAGCCTGCTCTAGCCTATCTCATCGCACAGCTGGATGCCATTCCGGAGTTGGAGAGCTTGATTAGTGCTGCCATTGCTCCTGAAGCTCCTCACGTGATTACGGAAGGTGGCATTATCCGTACGGGATTTGATGAGACCTTAGACAAGTACCGTCGTGTCCTCAGAGAAGGGACTAGCTGGATTGCTGAGATTGAGGCTAAGGAGAGAGAAAACTCTGGCATCAGTACGCTCAAGATCGACTACAATAAAAAAGATGGTTACTATTTCCATGTGACTAATTCGCAACTGGGAAATGTTCCAGCCCACTTTTTCCGCAAGGCAACACTGAAAAACTCGGAACGCTTTGGGACAGAGGAGTTAGCCCGTATCGAGGGAGATATGCTGGAGGCGCGTGAGAAGTCAGCCAACCTAGAATATGAAATCTTTATGCGTATCCGTGAGGAAGTCAGCAAGTACATCCAGCGTTTGCAGGCTTTAGCCCAAGGAATTGCGACGGTTGATGTCTTGCAAAGTCTCGCAGTTGTGGCTGAAACCCAGCATTTGATCCAACCTGAGTTTGGAGACGATTCACAAATTGATATCCAGAAAGGACGCCATGCTGTCGTTGAAAAGGTTATGGGAGCTCAGACCTATATTCCAAATAGTATCCAGATGGCAGAAGATACGAGTATTCAGCTAATTACAGGACCCAACATGAGTGGGAAATCAACATACATGCGCCAGTTAGCCATGACTGCGGTTATGGCCCAGCTGGGTTCTTATGTGCCAGCAGAAAGCGCCCATTTGCCTATCTTCGATGCTATCTTTACCCGTATCGGAGCAGCAGATGACTTGGTTTCAGGTCAATCAACCTTTATGGTGGAGATGATGGAGGCCAACAATGCCATTTCGCATGCGACCCAGAACTCTCTCATTCTCTTTGATGAATTGGGACGGGGAACTGCAACTTATGACGGGATGGCTCTTGCCCAGTCCATCATCGAATACATTCATGAACATATCGGAGCCAAGACCCTCTTTGCGACCCACTACCATGAGTTGACCAGTCTGGAGTCCAGTTTGGAACACTTGGTTAATGTCCATGTGGCAACCTTGGAGCAGGATGGGCAGGTCACCTTCCTTCACAAGATCGAACCAGGACCAGCTGACAAATCCTATGGTATCCATGTTGCTAAGATTGCTGGCTTACCAGGAGAACTTTTAGCAAGGGCGGATAAGATATTGACTCAACTGGAGAATCAAGGGACGGAAAGTCCTGCTCCAATGAGAGAAACAAGTGCTGTTACTGAACAGATGTCACTCTTTGATACCCCTGAAGAGCATCCTATTCTAGCAGAATTAGCTAAACTGGATGTGTACAATATGACACCGATGCAGGCTATGAATGTCTTAGTTGAGCTTAAACAAAAATTATAAAAAGGACCCCACTCATGTGTTTGTGAGTGGGATTTTTCTCTATTACTTTTTATGGGCCAAGAGTTGATTGATGTGGTCTACTTTTTTAGCTTCTCTTTTATAGAGAATAGCCCAGATGATGAGGTAGACAATCGCAAACTCTGGAATGAGCTGGAGATAGAAGGTCCAGTGGAAAGGGAACCAACCAGCTAGAGTTGCCAGTGGGACAAAGCCAGCCAGCATGAGGAAGAAATGGGAAAGCGTCGCACGGAGCAAGCTCCAGTCACGGCTGAATAAGCGACCGCCAAAGCTAAAGAGAACTCCGATAGCTGACCAGATGATCATACAGTAGAGCAAGGCCAAGGCACCGTGAACCTGATGTTGCACCATCACTTGTCCGACTAGAGAATCGGGGCTCAGTGGGGCATAGGTATTTGGGGCATAAATGAGTGAAAAGAGGATAGAGAGGATGAGGCCGATAAGTACACCAGCGGCTGCATCGTGAAAGATTTGTTTTTTCATAGTTCTAATTTCTCCTTGATGGTTTTTAGGTAGCGGCGTGAAGAGTAGGTGAAGCTTTCGTTTTTTAAGAAAATTTCAACCAGACCGTTGGGCGTGAGCTTGAGATGAGAGATGGAGTCGATATTGACGATTTCAGATTGGGAAATTTGGATAAAAGTGGTCGGTAGAATTTCAAGAACTTGATAGAGTCGCAAATCAATGCTGTAGGTCTGACTCGACGTTTCTGCTAAAACCTTGCGATTCTCGATATAGAAGCGTTGTATCTTACCAATCTTAACTAGATAGACCTGATCATCAATCTTTCCTTTGATTGTTTCTTTTTGGTCAAGATTTTCAGCAAATTCGATGACTTTTTGGACTTTTTTGGTTTCTTGAGGTGCTTGGACAATCAGCTTTTCTTCCTTGTATGTCTCCTTAATCTGTAGTTCTACTTTCATAAACTTCCCTCCTTTTCAGTTATACAAGGTTAATCTCACTTCTTGTACACCTTTATTAATACTCTTCAAAAATCAAATTCAAACCACGTCAGCGTCGTCTTGCCGTACTAAAGTACTGTCTGCGCCTAGCTTTCTAGTTTGCTCTTTGATTTTTATTGAGTATACCACTATTTTACGACCCATGGCAAGAGCTTTTGTCTATGTGGAGAGATTTGGAGTCTATGTGGTATTTGCTTTTTCTGGTAACATATGAAATATGGTATAATAGCACTAATCAATTTCTAGGAAAATAGATACAGAAAGGGGCTGAAAGATGTCTCATATTATTGAATTGCCAGAGGTGCTGGCAAACCAGATCGCGGCAGGGGAGGTTATCGAACGTCCTGCCAGTGTAGTCAAAGAGTTGGTAGAAAATGCCATTGACGCGGGTTCTAGCCAGATTATCATTGAGATTGAGGAAGCTGGTCTCAAGAAAATTCAAATCACTGATAATGGTCATGGAATTGCCCACGATGAGGTGGAGTTGGCCCTGCGTCGTCATGCGACCAGTAAGATAAAAAATCAAGCAGACCTCTTTCGGATTCGGACGCTTGGTTTTCGTGGTGAAGCCCTGCCCTCTATCGCGTCTGTCAGTGTCTTGACTCTGTTGACCGCGGTGGATGGTGCGAGTCATGGGACCAAGCTCGTTGCGCGTGGGGGTGAAGTTGAGGAAGTCATCCCAGCGACTAGTCCTGTGGGGACCAAAGTTTGTGTGGAGGACCTCTTTTTCAACACACCTGCCCGTCTCAAGTATATGAAGAGCCAGCAAGCGGAGCTGTCTCATATCATTGATATTGTCAACCGTCTGGGATTGGCTCATCCTGAGATTTCTTTTAGTTTAATCAGTGATGGCAAGGAAATGACGCGGACAGCAGGGACTGGTCAACTGCGACAAGCCATCGCAGGGATTTATGGTTTGGCGAGTGCCAAGAAGATGATTGAAATTGAGAACTCTGACTTAGATTTTGAAATTACAGGTTTTGTGTCTTTACCTGAATTAACCCGAGCAAATCGTAACTATATCAGCCTCTTCATCAATGGCCGTTATATCAAGAACTTCTTGCTCAACCGTGCTATTTTGGATGGTTACGGAAGCAAGCTTATGGTAGGGCGTTTTCCACTGGCTGTCATTCACATCCATATTGACCCCTATCTAGCTGATGTCAATGTGCATCCAACCAAACAAGAAGTGCGGATTTCTAAGGAAAGAGAACTGATGGCGCTGCTTTCAGAAGCTATTTCAAATAGTCTCAAGGAACAAGCCTTGATTCCTGATGCTTTAGAAAATCTTGCCAAGTCGACCGTGCGCAATCGTCAAAAGGTAGAGCAAACTATTCTCCCACTCAAAGAAAATACGCTTTACTATGAAAAAACAGAACTCTCAAAACCTAGTCAAGCTGAGGTGGCTGACCACCAGGTTGAATTAACTGAGGAGGGTAGGGACCTACCCCTGTTTGCTAAAGAAACTTTAGACCAATTGACTAAGCCAGCAAAACTGCATTTTGCAGAGAGAAAGCCTGCTAACTATGGCCAATTAGACCATCCAGAGTTAGATCTTGCTAGCCTCGATAAGGCTTATGATAAGCTGGAGCGAGAAGAAGCATCGAGTTTCCCAGAGTTGGAGTTCTTCGGACAGATGCACGGGACCTATCTTTTTGCCCAAGGGCGAGATGGACTCTACATCATAGACCAGCACGCGGCTCAGGAACGAGTCAAGTACGAGGAATACCGTGAAAGCATCGGCAATGTTGACCAGAGCCAGCAGCAACTCCTAGTGCCCTACATCTTTGAATTTCCTGCAGATGATGCTCTTCGTCTCAAGGAAAGAATGGCACTTTTGGAGGAAGTGGGTGTATTTTTAGCAGAGTACGGAGAAAATCAATTTATACTGCGTGAACATCCTATTTGGATGTCAGAAGAAGAGATTGAGTCAGGCATCTATGAAATGTGCGACATGCTGCTCTTGACCAAGGAAGTTTCGATCAAAAAATACCGAGCAGAGTTAGCCATCATGATGTCCTGCAAGCGGTCTATCAAGGCCAACCATCGTATCGACGACCACTCAGCTAGACAGCTCCTTTATCAGCTTTCTCAATGTGACAACCCCTATAACTGTCCGCATGGACGTCCTGTTTTGGTGCATTTCACCAAGTCGGATATGGGAAAGATGTTCCGACGCATTCAGGAAAATCATACGAGTCTTCGTGAGTTGGGAAAATATTAAGAACACAAAAAGCCTTTGTTCCTTTTCGAACAAGGCTTTAAAATTTTATTAAAGTGGGAACTTTGATTGGACATGGGCAAGTTGACACGAGGTTTACACTTGCTTGACAAGACCAGTCCTATAAAAAGTGTTGTGAAAACTGAACTAGGTGATTCAAGATTTTGTAGAGTCGTCATGGTCTGAATGATTCTCAAGGCCAATTACCCTATCAAGATAACGTTGTTTGGTTTTGAGAGCCTTGTTGATAGCAACTGCAGACGCAATCAAGAGAACGAAGGTCAGCCAGATCCAAGCAGTGAATTCAGCTGGAAAACTAGAACCAGCTAAAAAGAGATAGATAGCCAGAGCCAATACGAAAATATAAATCACCTGCCAGAGACCAAAGGATTTAACCTTTTTATAGTATTTGTCCTTGTCTCCCTCCAAAATCACTTCTGTAGAAGTTTTTTCAGAGTTTTCATCCAGTAAGAGATAGTCAGTTGTCACTTGAAAAATCTTGCTTATTTCAATGATTTTTTCAATTTCAGGAAGGACTTGTCCAGACTCCCATTTGGAGATGCTTTGCCGAGAAACATTGATTTGTTCTGCTAGCTTTTCTTGGGACCAACCTTTTTCCTTTCTGAGCTCAAATAGTTTTTCTGCGAGTTTCATCACTCTATCCTCCTTTTTCTTCTTTTATCCTAACAATTTTTACTTATTATGAGAATACAATCTCCTGTACTATTTGTCAACCAGAGGTTGCACTTGTGTTTGCAGTTTTCAGCAAAAAAATATGATATACTAGGTAAGAAAAAGCGAAGAAATTATGAAAAAGGAATGAAAGATGAAAGAATTTTTTGCCCTCCCCAAGCAAATTCAAATGCGGGAATGGATGAGCTTTGTAGCACGGATTTTAGAGAGTGCCATTACTCCTTTTATGGCCATGTACTATGTTCAATATTTTGGAGCCTTTTGGGCGGGGTTATTGATGATCACAACCAAACTCATTGGTTTTTTAGCTGGGCTGTATGGTGGACATTTGGCGGATCTTTGGGGACGTAAGAAAGTCATTGACTGGGGAAACTTTGGTCTTGCGAGTGGCTACTTTCTTGTGCTGCTGGCAAATATGCCTAATCATATTTTTCCCTTTTTGACTTTTGTCGGAATGTTGCTGGCAGAGACCGCAGGAACTTTCTCTTGGCCGGCTATTGATGCGATGATTATTGATTTGACCGACGAGCAAAATCGCCGTTTCGTTTATACGATTAGTTATTGGTTTGTCAATGTATCCGTTATGTTAGGAGCAGGGCTTGCAGGTTTCTTTTACGACCACCATTTTTTTGAGTTGCTTCTGGTTTTGACGGTGATTAGCTTCTTGAATTTTTTCCTCGCTTGGAAATATTTTTCAGAAAGCAAGCCAGCTAATCTGGTCTTTGAGCATGGTAGCAGTCCTTTGGCAACTGTGAAAAATTATGTTTCTGTTTTTCAGGACAAAATTTTCCTACTTTATACGTTAGGGACTGTATTTAATGGAGTTATCTGGTTGCAAATTGACAATTATATACCCGTTCATTTGAAAGAGTCATTCATCGCGAGTAGTATTTTCGGTATTCATATTTCAGGAGCTAAGATGCTCAGTATCATGGTCTTTATCAATACCCTGATTATTGTTTGCTTCATAACGACTGCCAATCGTTTGACCAAGGAAATGAAGCTCATACCGCAGTTTTTATTGGGAAGTATTATCTTTGACTTGGGTATGCTTTTCACCATTGTCTTCAGGAGTTTCTGGGCTCTGTTTTTGCTAGCCATTCTCTATACTATGGGGGAACTCATCTGCATGCCGCCAAGCCAAGTTTTGCGGGCGGAAATGATGAATGAGAATAAGCTCGGAACCTACTCAGGTTTCCTTAATATGGCGCAGCCTTTAGCGTCTATTTTAGCGGGGGCGATGATTTCTATCAGCGCTGCAACAGGTGCTGTAGGTGTTTGGCTCGTTTTTATTGTGTGTGCAGTACTTGGGCTGCTTCTTATCATCAGAGCAGCGCATTTACACGGAATTGCAAATCAATTATAGAAAGTGAAAATAATGTACGAATATTTTAAAGGAATCATCAGTAAAATTACAGCCAAGTACATCGTATTGGAAGTCAACTCTATCGGTTATATCTTGCATGTAGCCAATCCCTATGCCTACTCAGGTCAGGTCAATCAAGAAACTCAGATTTATGTGCACCAAGTTGTTCGTGAGGATGCCCATCTGCTCTACGGTTTTCGCTCAGAAGATGAGAAAAAGCTCTTTCTCAGTCTGATCTCGGTCTCAGGGATTGGTCCTGTGTCAGCTCTTGCTATCATCGCAGCTGATGACAATGCTGGCTTGGTTCAAGCGATCGAGACTAAGAACATCACCTACTTGACCAAGTTCCCTAAAATTGGCAAGAAAACAGCCCAGCAGATGGTGCTGGACTTGGAAGGCAAGGTAGTCGTGGCTAGTGATGACCTTCCTTCCAAGGTCGCAGTGCAAACCAGCGCTGAAAACCAAGAACTGGAAGAAGCTATGGAAGCCATGCTGGCACTGGGCTACAAGGCGACTGAACTTAAGAAAATCAAGAAATTCTTTGAAGGAACGACGGATACAGCAGAGAACTATATCAAGTCGGCCCTTAAGATGTTGGTCAAATAGGAGTATAATATGCCAAAACGCTGTGGTTGGGTAAAAATGAATAATCCCTTATATGTAGCCTATCATGATGAGGAGTGGGGGCAACCCCTTCATGATGACCGCGCTCTTTTTGAACTGCTCTGTATGGAGACTTATCAGGCTGGTCTATCTTGGGAAACGGTACTCAACAAACGCCAGGCTTTCCGAGAAGCATTTCATGGCTATCAAATTCAAGCGGTCGCGGAAATGACAGATGGGGAGTTGGAAGCCTTGTTAGAGAATCCAGCCATCATCCGAAATCGTGCCAAGCTCTTTGCGACACGCTCCAATGTCCAAGCATTTTTACAAGTTCAGGAAGCATATGGCTCCTTTGATGCCTATCTCTGGTCTTTTGTCAATGGACAAACCATCATCAATGATGTCCCCGACTATCGCTTAGCCCCAGCTAAAACGTCTTTATCTGAGAAAATATCCAAGGATCTCAAAAAACGTGGTTTCAAATTCACAGGTCCAGTTGCGGTTTTGGCTTTTCTACAAGCAGCAGGTTTGATTGACGACCACGAGAATGATTGTGAGTGGAAAAGCGGAAATAAGTGAGTGCAGGCGTCTAATTATCTGAGAATATAGAAAAAAGCTGAGAAGAGTTTCTCAGCTTTTTGATTATATGCTAGTAACTTTTATAGTGCAGTAAGAAATGTCAGTCCACCTAAGACAACGCCAGCTGAGTTTGGAATAATTAGTATCCAATCCTTCTTAGGCTCTTTTGTCCATCCGTAAATAACCCAAATTAAACAAGATACTGCTGCGGATAAAGGCTGGAATGGTTGAGCTTTGTTGCCTTGTAAATTGGCAAAAATTTGTGGGATGTAGGCGATAAATACAATAATCCCGATAAAGGCTCCAATTGAACCGACAATTTGATTTATTTTTTGTTTAGTCATATACACCTCCTTTAAAAAGATATCATAGAAATAAGCAAAATGCAATAAATTCAGACACAAATTGTAACGAAAATCAATACCAAAGCACAAAAATGGAGAAATTGTTTATTTTTTGTTATCGTCAAAGCGAATGACTTGCTCCTGTGCATCTACATAGGCGTGAAAGCCAAAGGGAACAATGGCTCTTGGCGTTGCGTGGCCGACATTTAGATTATAGACAATCGGGATATTGTTATCAATGATATCCAATAGTGCTTCCTTATAGTCGTCATAGAAGGTTTCATCCATTGGCTTTCCGACCAAGAGTCCACTGATTACCTCAAATACTCCAGTTTCTTTCAAAGTCTGCACCATCTGTTTGAAGTTTTCCGGCTCAGGCTTTTCTTCGCTTGTTTCTAGTAAGAGAATCTTTCCTTCCCAGTCGGATAAGTCAGGGAAAAGTTTGTACTTTTGGCAGAGCTCCGTGCTGTCTGCGTATCGAGAGTTGTCAAAGATATCATAAAGAGATTCAAGACAACCGCCGAGAATTTCTCCCTCAAACTGAGCACTTCCTTGCAACAAGTCAAAACCAGTATTTTTATGACTGACACGAGCTGTTCCCAGGGTCGTGGGACTAAAGTCAGTCCGTTCTTCATACCAAACGTCGCTAGGGCGGATTTCTGAGATTCTCCCAGTCTCAATCAGTTCCTTAAAGTAGTGAAAGCTATAGGGCAACATCTCCTTGTCTAATTCACAAATGTCTGCTAGAAAGGATTGCCCATAAAAAGTCTTGACCCCTAGTTTATGCAACATGAGATGATTCATGGTTGTATCTGAGAAGCCAAGAAAAATCTTTTGTTTGATAACCTTTTGAAGCTGGTCGTTTTCAAAAAGATAAGGTAGTAAACGATAGGTATCATCCCCACCGATGGCGCATAGGATCATGTCGATGCTATCGTCCGAAAAGGCCTGCATCAAATCTTCTGCACGTGCCTCAGGATGGTCCTTGATAAAGTCTAAACCCTTTAGCGAATGGGGCAAGAAGACAGAATTAAGTCCCAAATCCTTGAGACGTTGAATACCCAAATCGACTTCGTGTTTGACAAAATCCTCTCCGATAACACCACTAGACAAACTAACAATACCAATAGTAGAAATCATATCTCATCCTCCTAGAAATAGATTGAGCCTATTTTATCACAAAAGATGAGAGAAAACTATAAGAATGAGACTCAGAAGTTCTATTGGATCTCAAGAAAGCAAGTGAAAAAGCAACCGCCTTAGCAGTTGCTTTTCGTTTTTCTAATCTAACCAGATATGAGTTACTTGGTTAACTCTTGATTATAGGATAGGGCTAAATCAATCCAGCAAGGAAGTTCTTTTTGACCTTCGATATCTAGGTCTATATAGCCATGATAAGGTCGCCCTCTCATCAATGTAGTATGAGCTCCTGTTCGGGGTAGAACTTGCTTTTCCATTTCTTTGCCAATTCTCACCATAACCAGCTCGTCCTTTCTGGAACTGACTGTAAGGACCATTTTCCCACGAATCATAAAGGCCAGGCCACCAAACAGTCTCTTTTCTTCTAACTCTTCTTCGAAAATTTGGGGAGGAAGTTTGAGTGCTAGAATTTTTCGAATCTGCTGAGCTAAAGATTGACTATATGCCATAGCTTTTCACTTTTCTTAATAACGTGATGGGCCCGCGCTTGCACTTCGGATATTGAAACGTTTCTTGAGATAGAAGCGAAGAGCGAGAAGGGTAGCTCCCAGGATAGCCAAAGGCAATGGAGCAAGGACTGGATTGAGGTTTGCTGGTAGGAAGCTTGTTGCGAAGAAGACAGCCAACCAGAGAAGCATAGCAGCGAGGATGACGAGGATTGATTTCCAGAAAGGAGGGCGCTGGCTACGATCTGTGTCTGGTCCATAATACTGGTAGACAAAGTAGTACATCAAGTAGAAGGCCACCCCTCCGACAAGTCCAACCAACAAGAGGGTAATCAAACCATAGCCAATAGCCTGATCTGTAGAGAAGAAGGTAGTCAGAGCGCTAACCAGTGCAAAGAGACTGGTGATAAAAAGGGCTGAGTCCATAATCATGAGTTTTGGATCATCATTTTCTTTTGGATGCTCTTTTTCGTACTGTTCCTTGACTGTGAAACTGTGAGCCCAGTGAGTTGGAGCCCCGTAGAGGGAACGTGCAGTCGTTCCTTTGGCTTGCTCTTCAAGGATTTTAGGAATGACTTCCTCAAAGACGGTCTTGATTTCAGCGTCTGTTTTACCATCTTTGATAAATTGTTGGGTAGCGATATGGATAAACTCTTGGTTTTTTTTGGTTAGTTTTTGTAGATCAATCTGAGACATAGGGATTCCTCTTAGAACCATTTTTTATGGATGAGATAGAGAGTGAGCGAAACACTCATAGCAAAGGCGATAAAGACGATTAACCAGAAGGCGTGAGGTTCACCGTTTAGAGGGATTTCATTATCCTTAAAGTTCATCCCGTAGGCTGAGAAGATCATGGTTGGGACAGACATGACGATGGTCACGAGAGCCAGGGTCTTCATGATGTTGTTCTGGTTGTTGGAAATGATAGAGGCAAAGGTCTCTGTCATAGAGTGAAGGACGTTTCCATAGATATCTGCCATCTCAATGGCCTGTTGGGTTTCAATCAGGGTATCCTCAAGTAGGTCTTCGTCCTCTAAGTATTTTTTGATATTGCTGGTTGCACTGGTCAATTTCTTAATCACGCGCTCATTTGTCTTAAGTGAGGCCTTGAAATAGACGATGGTCTTTTCCAATTCCATGAGTTCGATCAGTTCTTCGTTTCGAGTAGATTTGTGAAGTTGACTTTCGATCTGGTCACTCTTACGGTCAATCGAACGAAGGGCTGTCAGGTAAAGTTCAGCGTTGCGATAGAGAATCTGGAAGATAAAACGTGAACGCATGAAAGTGTAGAAATTGCGGAGTCTACGGTTGATAAAGACATCGAGAACAGGGAGGGGCTCCAAGCAGGTAGTGATAATGGTCTCCTCGGTGATGATAATCCCTAGCGGAATCGTTACGTAGTAGGTGCGATTGTTTCTTTCCTCTGTGATGGGAACGTCTACGATGATCAAAGTATACTCATCTTCAATGGTAATACGAGACATTTCTTCCGCATCGAGCGGTGCTCGGAGGTCGGCAATGTCAATGTCAAAGGCATTGGCAATTTCCAACGATTCATTTTGTGTAGGATTGACGAGATTGATCCAAGTACCCGGTTCAAGCGTGTCGATCTCTTTAAATTCCGTTGTTGTTGAGAGAAAAACTTGTTTCATATCCCCTATCCTTTCCTACTATTCAGTGTTTGATTTTTTGCACCGTACTATTATACTATAAAAACAGCTTTTTGGGTAATAGAATTTCACATTTTTTGGTATAATGGAAAGCAATAATGGACTAGAAAGAACAAAGATGCAAGATAAAATTGTGATTCATGGGGCGCGTGCCCATAACTTAAAAAATATTGATGTGGAGATTCCAAGAGACAAGCTGGTTGTTGTGACTGGTTTGTCAGGGTCTGGGAAATCCAGTCTGGCCTTTGATACCCTCTATGCTGAGGGCCAACGTCGCTATGTAGAGAGTTTGTCAGCCTACGCTCGCCAGTTTTTGGGCAATATGGAAAAACCAGATGTGGATGCCATTGATGGCCTCAGCCCAGCTATTTCCATCGACCAGAAAACCACCAGCAAAAACCCTCGTTCGACCGTGGGAACCACGACTGAAATCAATGATTATCTGCGTCTCCTCTACGCACGTGTGGGGACGCCTTACTGTATCAACGGACATGGGGCTATCAAGGCTTCTTCTGTGGAGCAAATTGTGGATAAGGTCTTGGAGTTGCCAGAACGCCAACGCTTGCAGATTTTGGCCCCTGTCATTCGTAAGAAAAAAGGGCAACACAAGAGCGTCATTGAAAAGGTTCAGAAAGACGGCTATGTCCGCGTCCGAGTGGATGGGGAAGTCTATGATGTGACCGAAGTGCCAGAGTTGTCCAAGAGCAAGCAACACAATATCGATGTCGTGGTAGACCGTATTGTCATCAAGGAGGGCATCCGTAGCCGTCTCTTTGACTCCATTGAGGCTGCCCTTCGTATCGCAGAAGGCTATGTGATTATCGACACTATGGACGATTCTGAGTTGCTCTTTTCTGAGCACTATGCCTGCCCGGTTTGTGGTTTTACCGTACCAGAGTTAGAGCCTCGACTCTTCTCCTTCAATGCTCCTTTTGGATCTTGTAGTGAGTGTGACGGTTTGGGTATCAAGCTGGAGGTGGATGTTGACTTGGTGGTTCCTGATACCAGCAAAACTTTGCGTGAGGGAGCCTTGGCACCTTGGAATCCTATCTCATCCAACTACTATCCAAACATGCTAGAGCAGGCCATGACAGCCTTTGGAGTGGATATGGATAAGCCTTTTGAAGACTTGTCAGAAGAAGATATGAACTTGATTCTTTACGGGTCTGATGGCAAGGAATTCCATTTCCACTATGAAAATGAATTTGGCGGTGTGCGCGATATTGACATTCCTTTTGAGGGAGTTGTCAATAATATTAAGCGTCGTTACCATGAGACTAACAGTGACTACACCCGCACCCAAATGCGTCTCTACATGAATGAGCTAACCTGCGGAACTTGCCACGGCTACCGTCTCAACGACCAGGCCCTGTCTGTTCGTGTGGGTGGAGAGCAAGGACCCCATATCGGTGAAATCTCAGACCTGTCTATCGCAGACCACTTGGCTTTGGTGAGCCAGTTGACTCTGTCTGAAAATGAAGCCATCATTGCCCGTCCTATTCTCAAGGAAATCAAGGATCGCTTGACCTTCCTCAATAACGTAGGTCTTAACTATCTGACTCTGTCACGTTCGGCAGGAACCCTATCAGGTGGAGAGAGTCAGCGTATTCGCTTGGCAACCCAGATTGGGTCCAATTTATCCGGTGTCCTTTATATCCTGGATGAGCCGTCGATTGGTCTTCACCAGAGGGATAATGACCGCTTGATTGCCAGTCTGAAAAAGATGCGTGACTTGGGCAATACTCTCATCGTGGTGGAACACGATGAAGATACCATGCGCGAGGCGGATTATCTGATTGATGTTGGTCCGGGTGCTGGTGTTTTTGGTGGAGAGATTGTCGCTGCAGGAACGCCCAAGCAGGTGGCTCGCAACAGCAAGTCTATCACAGGCCAGTACTTATCAGGAAAGCGAGCGATTCCAGTACCAGAAGAGCGCCGTGCCGGAAATGGTCGTTTTATCGAAGTGACAGGTGCGCGTGAGAACAACTTGCAAAATATTACCGCTCGCTTCCCATTAGGAAAATTCATCGCGGTGACAGGTGTATCGGGTTCAGGTAAGTCGACCTTAATCAACAGCATCCTCAAAAAAGCCATTGCGCAGAAGCTCAATCGCAATTCAGACAAGCCTGGTAAATTTAAGACGATTACAGGGATTGAGCATGTAGACCGCTTGATTGACATTGACCAGAGCCCGATCGGACGGACGCCGAGGTCCAACCCAGCTACCTATACGGGAGTTTTTGACGATATACGAGACCTCTTTGCTCAGACAAATGAAGCTAAGATTCGAGGCTACAAGAAGGGCCGTTTCAGTTTTAACGTCAAGGGAGGTCGTTGTGAAGCCTGCTCGGGTGACGGAATCATCAAGATCGAGATGCACTTCTTGCCAGATGTTTACGTGGCTTGTGAAGTTTGCCACGGGACTCGCTACAACAGTGAAACCCTAGAAGTCCACTATAAGGAAAAGAATATCTCGCAGGTCTTGGACATGACCGTCAACGATGCGGTGGAATTTTTCCAACACATTCCGAAAATTCAACGTAAACTCCAGACCATCAAGGATGTAGGGCTGGGCTATGTAACGCTAGGGCAACCGGCTACCACCCTTTCTGGGGGAGAAGCCCAGCGTATGAAGTTGGCTAGTGAACTCCACAAACGCTCGACTGGAAAATCCTTCTACATTCTGGATGAGCCAACGACAGGACTTCATACTGAGGACATCGCTCGCTTGCTTAAAGTCTTGGCTCGCTTTGTCGACGATGGCAATACAGTCCTCGTCATCGAGCACAATCTAGATGTTATCAAGACAGCAGACCATATCATCGATTTGGGTCCTGAGGGCGGTGTCGGTGGTGGAACCATCATCGCAACAGGAACCCCAGAAGAAGTAGCGGCCAATGAAGCCAGCTACACAGGACACTATTTGAAAGGAAAGTTAAAATAAGATTTAAAAGGCTCTGCTTTTTTAGGCAGAGTCTTTTTTATAATAAATTACGAATTTTTTCTTTTATAAATGAGTTAAGAGAATAGTGTTTATCCAGATATTCTAGGAGTGCTTGAGCAGACTCAGAAATGCGTTCGTAACCTTGCAAAAAGTGAGGCAATTGCTTGGCTTCCTTTGGATAACCTTCTTCAAATCGTCTGTTGGTATTAAAGATATCTATAAAATTAGATTTAGAAGTTGTTTCCAAACTGATTAGTTCAGTCCAAAGCTTGACGGTTCTGTTTTGTATTAAATCATAAGCAGCTAATTTTTCGCCTCGCTGATAACGACCTAGCCCTAAATATAGATTACATAAAATTTCTCCCAACAACCATTCACGGTCTCTGTTTTCTTTTGATGGCAGTCTTTGTGGCTGACAGATTGTTTCATCAAAACCGACCTCCTTCCAGATAATCTTGCCTTCAGAGAAGGGAATGTTTACTAGTTCTTGAGCTTCAAAGACAGCAAATTCACAAAAAACATCATCTTCAAATAGAACTTTATGTCCGTCCACTGTATTTTGGTAGTGAAATGCAATTGGTTCTAGCTTACTTAACCAGGTTAGGTCTTGGATATAAGTCTGCTTGTAGCCATCTTTTACAATAACAAAGAAGTCTAAATCTGAGTACTGATCCAATCGTTCTCTTTCTGTTCCGCAAGAACCAAGCGCCAGCAAAGCTAGTGCTTGGTTCGAATCTTTTAGAGACTGACCAATCTCATCTAGTCTTTGTAACAGCAATTCTGTTTTATTCATATCGATACCTCATTCTTTCTTGTTTAACAGAAATTATACATTAAGCGCTTTCAAATGTCAATTTTATCTAATCTTAGCTATATAGATTGTATTATTTTCGATATTTTTTTGCTATAATAAATTAAATCATTTTATGGAGGTTTTCTCATGTTATCAAGAGTTGAAAAATTTGAAGTAGCCTTAAAACAGACAGAGTGTGATGCTGTCTTAGTAACCAATCTGAAGAATATTTACTATCTGACTGGTTTCAGCGGGACAGAGGCGACAGTTTTCATCAGTAAAAAGCGCCGGATTTTTCTGACGGATTCTCGTTATACTCTTATTGCCAAGGGCGTGGTTGAGGGCTTTGACATTGTGGAAACGCGCGATGCGGTTGGTGAAATTGCTAAAATTATAGCGGACGACAAGCTGGAAAAAATTGGCTTTGATGACGAGATTTCCTATGCTTACTTCAAGATGCTGGAAAGTGTGTTTGCTGGTCATGAGCTGGTTCCAATGACTGGTTTTATTGAAAATCTGCGGATGATCAAGGATGAGCAAGAAATCGCAACCATTCGTAGGGCCTGCCAGATTTCTGACCAAGCCTTCCTAGATGTACTGGATTTTATCAAGCCCGGTGAGACGACTGAGCTAGCCGTTATGAACTTTTTAGATGCCCGTATGCGCCAGCTAGGTGCTTCAGGTGCCTCTTTTGATTTTATCATCGCTTCGGGCTACCGCTCTGCTATGCCACATGGCGTGGCTAGTGACAAGGTCATTCAAAAGGGTGAAACCCTGACCATGGACTTTGGTTGCTACTACAACCACTATGTCAGCGATATGACGCGGACAGTTCATGTGGGGCAGGTGACAGATGAAGAGCGGGAGATTTATGATATTGTCCTGCGCAGCAATCAAGCCCTCATAGATGCAGCCAAGGCTGGTCTCAGTCGAATTGATTTTGACAGGATTCCGCGCCAGATTATTAACGATGCAGGCTACGGTCCTTACTTCAGCCACGGGATTGGACATGGGATTGGTTTGGATATCCATGAAATTCCTTACTTTGGCAAGTCAGAAGAGCCAATCAAGGCTGGCATGGTCTTGACCGATGAGCCGGGTATTTATCTGGATGGAAAATACGGGGTGCGTATCGAGGATGATATCTTGATTACGGATACAGGTTGCGAATTATTGACCCTTGCTCCAAAGGAATTAATTGTTATTTAAGAAAATTAAGATAAATCATTGACTTTTATATTTTAAAGGTTTATACTGATAGACGAAAACGGTAGGTGAGGCTACCATAGGGATACGGATGACTACCGCAAAGCAGTGGAGACACTACTCGTTGGTCAACAGTCCTGGTCGCGAAGGCCAAGACTAAGCTCATTACATCGCCCTATGGAGTTAAAGCTTGAACGAAAAAACAGATAATTAGTTTTTTAATCCTGCCATTTTATGGTGGGATTTTCTACTGTTTTAGAACAAGGAAAGGAGACAAACGATGCAAATTGACGATCATCCAGAACCGCACATACACAGCCAATCGCTGATTTGTGTCGTTCTGCCCTTATAAAGTGATTGGTCTCTGTGTATGAAACACATCATTCATACAGATAGGAGAAACCAATGAAAACTACAAAAGAAAGATTAGCAACAGCTATTCACACACCCTTAAACGAAACTCTATCTTTTTATAAGACAAGTCTAACAGGCTTGACTGAGGAGCAGGTGGAGAAAAATCGTGACCTATATGGCGAAAACACCATCACCAAGGGTCAAGAAGACAGTATCCTCAAAAAGATTTACGAATCTATTATCAATCCATTTACAATCATCCTGCTGGTCATCGCTATGATCTCCATGGTGACCAATGTCTGGTTGGCGAAGCCTGGACAAGAAGATCCGACAACCTCTATCATTATCGTCGTTCTCGTTCTAATCTCTGGTGGTATACGCTTTGTCCAAGAACTGCGGAGTGACAAGGCTGCGACCAATCTATCAAAAATGATTGTGAACACAGCCACAGTTATTCGTGAAGGCCAGAGTTTAGAGGTTGCAATTGAAGATTTGGTCGTTGGAGATATAGTCAAATTAAGTGCTGGGGATATGATACCAGCAGACCTCCTTTTGATTGAATCACGTGATTTCTTTGTTCAACAGTCTGGTTTGACAGGTGAAAGTGACTCGGTTGAAAAACTAGCCTTGTCAAAAATGAGTCAGTCAAATTTTGATAGTCTGCTAGAAGCAGAAGCGCTCGCTTTTATGGGAACCAATGTGATATCAGGAAGCGCCAAGGCTTTGATTCTAGCAGTTGGTGATGACACCATGATGGGGGAAATAGAGCAGACTCTCAATACTTATGACGAACCGACCTCTTTCGAACGGGATATGAACAGTATCTCCTGGCTTTTAATCCGTTTGATGTTGGTCATGGTTCCCATCGTATTTCTTTCCAATGGTTTGACGGATGGAGATTGGTTAGAGGCTGGCGTATTTGCTTTGAGCGTGGGTGTCGGGCTTACACCTGAGATGCTTCCCATGATCATCACGGCCAGTCTAGCAAAAGGCTCCATTATCATGGCCAAGGAAAAAGTCGTCATCAAAAAACTCAATGCCATACAAGATCTAGGTGCTATTGATATCCTATGCACGGATAAAACCGGAACCCTCACCCAAGACGAAATTGTCCTTGAATATCCTTTGGATATACATGGAGATTTGGATTTGTCTGTGTTGAGACGGGCCTACCTCAATTCCTATTTTCAAACGGGATTGAAAAACTTGATGGACCGTGCCATTATCAGTAGAACTGAAAAAGAAGCTAAAGAACACGCTATTCTACAAAATTTGGATACTAGCTTCCAAAAAATAGACGAATTGCCCTTTGATTTTGAACGCAGACGGATGAGTGTCATCGTCAAGGATGAGAACGAAGTTGTTAGTTTGGTAACCAAGGGTGCCCTAGAGGAAATGCTTGCGATCTCAACCCATGTGGAATATCAAGGTGAGATTAGCCCTCTGACGGATGATATCCGAGTGGAAATCTTAAAAGAAGTAGATCAACTTAATCAACAGGGATTGCGAGTCTTGGGAGTCGCTTATAAAACAGGCCTAAAAGAAGGTTTTGCTTACTCAGTTGAAGATGAAAAAGAGATGATTCTAACAGGATATCTTGCCTTTCTAGATCCACCAAAACCATCAGCAGCACCTGCTATCCAAGCTTTGTTAGAACACGGTGTTCAAACAAAGATCTTGACGGGAGACAATGAGAAGGTAACCCAAGCAGTTTGCGAAAAAGTTGGTTTAGACGTTGATCAAATCTTGTTGGGTTCTGATATTGATGCCATGACGGACGAAGAGTTGGCTCAAGCAGTTGAGAAAGTGACGGTCTTTGCCAAACTCTCTCCGGATCAAAAAGCACGAATCATTTTACAAATCAAATCGAATGGACATTGTGTCGGCTATATGGGAGATGGGATCAATGATGCCCCTTCTATGAAAGTGGCCGATGTGGGGATTTCGGTTGATACAGCAGTAGATATTGCCAAAGAAACGGCTGATGTCATTTTGCTAGATAAGGATTTGATGGTGCTTGAAAAAGGGCTGGTTGAAGGACGCAAAGTCTATGCCAACATGACCAAATATATCAAGATGACGGTCAGCTCTAATTTCGGGAACATTTTCTCTCTGCTAGTGTCTGGTATCTTTTTACCTTTCCTTCCTATGGCTCCGATTCACTTGATTGTGTTAAACCTCGTCTACGACCTTTCTTGCATTGCCTTGCCATTTGATAATGTAGATGAAGACTTTTTGAAGCATCCCCATAAGTGGGAAGCTAAGTCTATTACTCGTTTTATGATTTGGATGGGTCCGATTTCTTCTGCCTTTGATATTTTGACCTTTATCTTGCTCTATTTTGTCATTGTTCCAATGGCGACAGGTCAAGCTTATGCTCACGGAGCAGAGTCTGCAACGGGCTTTATCATTTTGTTCCAGACAGGTTGGTTCATTGAATCCATGTGGTCCCAAACCATGGTTATCCATATGCTCCGTTCAGCAAAACTTCCTTTCTTACAAAGTCGTCCATCATGGTTTGTTCTTGGGACAACCTTGCTAGCAGCTAGTTTTGTGACCTTCCTTCCCTACTCTTCAATTGCTAGCCTGCTTCATTTAACCCCTTTGGAACCAATTTATTTCCTCTTTTTGCTTTTGATTATCGTTCTCTATATGATAAGTGTTACAGTTGTAAAACGATTGTATATCAAAAAATTTAAAAGTTGGTTATAAATTGATTTTGTCAAGAAAAAAGTACGAAAATCGCGAAAAAAGTTAATTTTTTTTAAAAATAGGTCGCAAGTCGGATGTTTTTTATGGTATAATAGACTAAACTGATAGTAACATGTAGCGAAAGGGGTAGGTACATGATCAAAATTTATACAGTCTCAAGTTGTACTAGCTGTAAAAAAGCGAAAACCTGGCTCAATGCCCACCAGTTAAGTTATAAAGAACAAAATCTCGGTAAAGAAGGAATTACAAGAGAAGAGTTATTAGATATTCTCACGAAAACAGATAATGGAATTGCCAGTATCGTTTCGTCAAAAAACCGCTACGCTAAGGCACTTGGAGTTGACATCGAGGATTTGAGTGTCAATGAAGTGCTCAACTTAATCATGGAAACACCACGGATCTTAAAGAGTCCGATTCTCGTTGATGAGAAGCGCCTGCAAGTCGGCTATAAAGAAGATGATATCCGTGCCTTCTTGCCACGCTCTGTCCGTAATGTAGAAAATGCAGAAGCACGTCTACGTGCAGCTCTATAAAACATCAAGGCTGGGAGTGACTCCTGGCCTTGTTTGCTCTTTTGTTTTAAAATCAAGTGAGGAATTATGAAAAAGTTACTAATTGCTAGTTTTGCTCTCCTCTTTTTGCTTGCGGGATGTGGGCAAAAAAAGGAAACTCCTGCTGCTTCCACAACAACATCTGAACCTCTCCAATCCAACCTTCCCGTTTTGGACAATGCCGAAAAGAATACGGTTGTCACCAAGACCTTGCTGATGCCGAAGTCAGAAAATGGGACGCAACAGATTCAGACCATTACTTATAAAGGCAGTCAGTTTTTGACCTTGACCATCCAGCAAAAACGACCTGTCGGGGATGAACTCAAGACCTTTATCTCTGAAAATGGCCTAGAGGAGACGCAAAAAGCGCTTCTAGAAGCGGAAGAAAAGGATGAGACCATCCAAGAGGCACGCAAACTAGCAGGATTCAAACTGGAAACCAAGCTACTCAGCGAGACAGAAATCCAGACGACAACGACTTATGATTTTCAAGTATTGGATGTCAAAAAGGCATCTCAGCTGGAATATTTAAAAAATATCGGCCTTGAAAATCTCTTAAAAAACGAACCTAGCCAATATATTGCAGATAGAGTGGCAAATGGGGCGACAGAACAATAGAAAATCCAAATTAATCGACTGACTTATTTGTAGAACGTCAGGGAATGTGCTATAATAGTACTATTCTAAGGAAAGAGGGTGTTAGAATGGGATTTACTGAAGAAACTGTACGGTTTAAATTGGATGATTCCAATAAGAAAGAAATTAGCGAAACATTGACAGATGTTTATGCTTCTTTGAATGACAAGGGCTACAATCCGATTAACCAGATCGTCGGTTATGTATTGAGTGGTGACCCTGCCTACGTTCCTCGTTATAACAATGCACGAAATCAAATCCGTAAGTATGAGCGTGATGAAATTGTTGAAGAACTGGTACGCTACTACCTTAAGGGACAAGGAGTCGATCTATAATCTATGAGAATTATGGGATTGGACGTTGGTTCAAAAACAGTGGGTGTTGCCATTAGCGACCCACTAGGCTTCACTGCTCAAGGACTTGAAATCATCCAGATTAATGAGGATCAGGGCCAGTTTGGTTTTGACCGTATCAAGGAATTGGTTGACAGCTATAAGGTAGAACGCTTTGTAGTTGGTCTGCCTAAAAACATGAACAATACCAGTGGACCGCGGGTAGAAGCTAGTCAAGCCTACGGAGCAAAATTAGAGGAACTTTTTGGTTTACCAGTAGACTATCAGGATGAGCGTTTGACAACGGTCGCTGCGGAGCGTATGTTGATTGAACAAGCAGATATCAGTCGTAACAAACGCAAGAAAGTTATTGATAAGTTGGCTGC